>NZ_JPES01000043.1:0-24016 GCF_000730175.1 Haloferax sp. ATB1
GCGCCGTCGTCGAACTGGCCGCCGAGCACGGCCACGTCGTGACCGCGTTCGCGGACTCCGAGAGCGCCGTCGTCGACGCCGACGGCATCGACGCCGACGCGGTGCTCGCGAAGAAGCGGGAAGACGGCGTGGTCGGCGACGCGGACCCCGAGTCGGTGTTCGACGCCGACTACGACGTGTTGGTGGAGGCGACGCCGACGACGCTCGGCGACGCCGAACCCGGCTTCTCGCACGTCGAGCGCGCGCTGGCCGACGACCGTCACGTCGTCTTGGCGAACAAAGGTCCGGTCGCCGAGCGCTACGCCGACGTGCGAGCGCTCGAAGCCGAGAGCGAAGGGACCGTCCGCTTCGGCGCGACCGTCGGCGGCGCGCTTCCCATCCTCTCGACTATCGAGGACGTGGGCCCGTCGCGCGTGTCGGCTGTCTATGGCGTGCTGAACGGGACGGCGAACTTCGTCCTCTCGCGGATGGCCGCCGAGGGACTCGACTACGAACACGTGCTCGCGGAGGCACAGGACCTCGGCGTCGCCGAGGCCGACCCGACCTTCGACGTCGACGGCACGGACACGGCGCTTAAGGGCGTCATCGTCGCCAATGTCCTCTCGGACGGCGAGACGGAGTACGCGCTCGACGACGCCGAAGTCGAGGGGATTCAGGAGCTTTCGGGCAGTATGCTCGACCTCGCCGCCGAGGACGGCCAGACGATTCGACTCATCGTCGAAGTCGCGGACGGCGCGGTTCGCGTCGGCCCGCGGTTAGTGGCCCGAGCCACGGGGCGGTCGCCCCGTCGGGAACGGAAAACGCCGTCCAAATCGAAGCCGACTACTGCGGTCGACTGGGTATCACCGGCCAAGGTGCCGGCGGTCCCGAGACGGCGAGCGCGGTGCTGACGGACGTCGAGCGACTCGCCGACTGACGCCGGCGGTCGAGTCCGCGGCGAGAAGAGATGAAACGAGTCTGCTGACGGCGGGCGGCCGCAGGGTCGCCGGCGTCAGTCCGAGAGCGTCAGTTCCTTCGGCACCGACACCTCGCTCCGGATGGTGTCGATGACCTGTCCGTCGACGCGCTCGTTTTTCGTGAGTTCGATGAGCGAGGCGAGCTTTTCGAGCGGAATCTGCCCCGGCGCGTAGTCGTTGTCGTCCGCGAGGAGGGGCGCGTATCCGAGCTTCGACCCGTAGAGGTGGCCGATGACGCGCGTGTGGCTTCCGATTTCGCCCATCGAGATGCCGGCGACGTCGATGCCGCGGTTGGTCGCGTCGTTGACGGCCTCCAAGAGCGTGAGCGTGTCACCTTGATTCTGGGGGAAGACGGCCACCTTGGCGACGTCGCCGAACTCCGCGCACTGCTCGATGATGGCGTCGAGCACGTCGCGGTCGGGCGTCTCCTCGAAGTCGTGATGCGAGATGATGAGCTGCACGTCGTTCTCGCGGAACTCGTGGGCCAGCCACTCCTTGGCGCGGACGGTTTCGAGTTCGATGTCGACGAACTCCACGGCGTCGTACCGAGATGCGGAAAACAGGTCGTCCAGCCGGCCGGTGTCGCTCGCCTTTCCCCCGAACCAGCGAGCGCGATTGGTCGCGATTATCGGGAGTTCGCCGTCGTACGCGGCGAGTTGTTCGAGCGGGTCGTCCGCTTGGTCCATTCGGAATTCGATGAGGTCTGCCACCCCTCGCGCGTCCACCTCTCGTGTGAGGTCGTTTGTTGTCGCCGCCAGTGCAGACTCGTCGAGTTTCATGTGAACGCCTATCACCCCGCCGCCTATAAATGTTAGCTGTCGACGCAAGAGTTCTCACCTCCTCGTAGACGGTGAGAGACGCCGTTTTCGGCGGATTTTCAGGAACGTTCATCGACGATGTCGAGTTTGAGCCGAACAGTTATCAGTCCCAACTTGAATGTAGCCGAGAAATCGTCGATATTCGGGAGTCAGAGTCGGCCATCTGTTCTTCGACGGGGCGAACGGGCACCGGCAGTCGGCGTCCGTCGGCGACGCGATGCCTCCGTGAGCGGCCGGCCGTCCGGTCGTCCGGGACCCTCGGTTCGAACGGCGTTCGCTCGGGCCAAAACGGCTCTGTTTGAGCCGAATATAACTGTTCTCATTGAGTATAACATATCTGATATAATTGGCGGATTATCGAGCACGCCGCTCCCGAACCGAGACGCTTCTCGCTGTCGACGGTCGCGGGCGGTCCTCGGACGCACTCGCCGGCTCGGCGCGAACTGTCGCGTCGATGCGCCACGCGTGTTTCTTCAGGGTTCACCTCGCCGAAGCGACCCATTCGAGGAGGTTCGACAGCGTTCCGAGGTCGATGTCGTCCTGAGCGCGCTCGTCACTCACGATGGGCGCATAGGCGATAGACGCGCCGTAGAAAACCGCGATAACGCGGGTGTGGCGGCCGATATCTCCCAGCGCGTAGCCGGTGACTCGCACCCCCCGCTCGGAGGCGGCGTTGAACGACTGTAACAGCGCGAGCGAGTCCGACTTCTCCTCGGCGGCGACGACGAGCTTCGCCACGTCGCCGTAGCCACTACATTCTGATATTACCGTCGATAACTCCGATTTCTGAGGAGTCCTCTGTCGGTCGTAGTGGGAGACGATTAGTTCGACGTCATGCTCGCGCAGTTCGTCCCGAAGCCACTCGCACTCGCGGATCGTCCGCAGCTCCACGTCGACCATCTCGACGGCGTCGAACGCGGCGGCGGCCGCGAGGGTCTCCAGTCGGTCGGACTCGCCGGCGGTGCCGCCGGCCCACTCCGGCCGGTTCGAGACGATGAGCGGGAGCGTCCCGTCGTAGTCGTCGAGCGCGTCGAGCGGGCGGGTCGCCCCGTCCATCCGGAACTCGACGTAGTCCGCGATGCCCTCCGCGGCCGCCGCTTCGGTCAGCGTCTCGGTCACTCCGGCCAACGCGTATGCGTCCGCTGCCATGGAACTCGATACCGAACACTCGCATAAAACAGTTCCCCGCCGAGCGCTCCTCGGCGTCATCTGTCAGTCCCCCGAAACCCGACGCTCAGTCACGCACGTCCGCGTTTCGATACTGTTGGAACGGTACGAGAGTCACGGAATCCCCGTCGTCGACGCCGCTCCCCCGACCACAATTACAACATTAACTCTGTAATTATCATGGTCTTACAGGCCAAATTCGTTTCAACGATGTCGAAACGAGAGGCGTCTGTGGCGGCGGGTTTCCGACCGAGACGAACTTACCGCCGCCACCAAGATTTAAATCGGGGAGTTCCGTATCCCTCAGTATCGATGGTTACGCAGCAAGTCCTAGTCACGGGTCCGTTCGGTGAGGCGGGCGAAGCGATTCTCAACCACCTCGCAGAACGCGACGAGTACGAGTTCACGTATCTCGACCGGACCGAACATCCGGAGTACGAGACGTTCGTCGCCGACATCGCGGATTACGAGGCCATCCGCCCGGCGTTCGACGGGCAGGACGCCGTCATCCACCTCGCCGCGCAGTCCGACGCGGGCGCGGCCTTCGAGGACATCGTCGAGCCGAACATCATGGGGACGTACAACGTCCTCAAGGCGATGGAGGACGCCGGCGTCGAGAAGCTCATCTACGCCTCCTCCCAGCGCGTGATGGGGCTGTACGAGGAGGACCTCGCGCCCGACCTCTACGAGGAGGACTACCCCAGCGAGTACGACCCGCTCCGACTCACCCACGAGACGCTCCCGAAGCCCGACGGCTACTACGGGGCCTCGAAGGTGTTCGGCGAGCACATCTGTCGGACGCACGCCCGCCGCGACGGCGCGCCGAGTCAGGTCTACTCGATTCGCATCTCCAGCGTCCGGACCGAGCGGTACGACCACCCCTACGGCGACGCGGAGCGCGGCGTCGACCGCGGCGACGAGCACAAAGTCGAGGAGGGCGAGGTGTGGGACCAGTCGCAGACGGGGTCGTGGGAGCGCGGGAGTCCCGAGTACGAGGAGATGGTCAAGCGGCTCAAGGCGACGTGGACTTCCCAGCGGGACTTCGCGCACCTGCTCGAATGCTGTCTCGAAGACGAGTCGGTCACCTACGACACGTTCTACGCCGTGAGCGGCAACAAGGCCCGCTGGTTCGACATCGACCACGCGAAGGCGGTCCTCGACTACGAACCGGCCGACGACGGCTCCGAGTGGGACAGCCCGCCCGAGTGAGACGACGAAAAACCGTCACCGCGAGCGACGGCCACGCCCGGCGGCGGTGAGATACCTCGCTCAGTACTGCTTGATTTTCAGCTCGATGATGTTCTTCTTGTTCAGGAGCGCCGGCCCGAGTTCCTCTTCGATGCGGCCGTCCTCGATGCGGCTCATCGGGCCGCTGATGCTTATCGCACCGACGGCGTCGTCCGGTTCGGAGACGATGGCGGTCCCGACGGCGCAGACACCGGGGTAGTGTTCCCCGCGATTGATGGAGTAGCCTCGGTCGCGAATCGCTTCGAGTTCCTCGTGGAGCGCCTCGCGGTCGGTGATGGTGTCGTCGGTCAGGGCCGGGAGGCCGCGGCGGTCGACGATGCGGTCGACCTCGTCCCGCGAGCGCTCCGCGAGCATCGCCTTCCCCGTCGCCGTCGAGTGGAGATAGAGGTGGTCGCCGAGCGGCGCGTCGTCGTCGATGGACTCCGGGCTCTGGGCCTTGTAGAGCTGGACGGCGAACCCGTTTTGCTCGACCGTGACGTTGGTGTGCTCGCCGGTCTGTTCTTTCAGTTCGTCGAGCTCCGGCTTGGCGACCCGGTACAGCGCCATCCCGTCGCGCATCGCCCCGCCCATCTCAAGAAACCGGAGGCTACAGCGGTACTCGCTTCCGACCTTGACGACGTAGTCGGTGTCGACGAGCGTCGCCAGGTGGATGTGCGCCGTGCTGACCGGCATCTCCATGTCCTCGGCGGTCTCCGACAGCGTCGCGCCGTCGACCTCGCGGAGGTATCTGATGATGTCGAACGCCTGCTCGACGCTCTGTATCCGCCGCGAGCCCGACCCGGTGGAGTTCGTCATGTCCCGACCATGGGCCACCGCGTCCCTAATAGCACCGATTCGTTTCAACGATGTTGGATTTCAAGGTGGCGAACGCTTCGGCCACCGGCGTCACGTGCCGAGGCGTCGCTCGTCGTCGGTCGGGTTCTCGGGAAAAAACGCGGGCCGCGCGGATGGCATGACTGTCGGTGGGCGGACTGTTCGGGGCGTTCGCAGTCGCTGTCCGCCGCGTCTTCGGTGGCGTTACTGAATCGAGTCCTCGGGACCGACGATGGTCAGGTTCTCGAACAGTTCGTCGTAGCCGTTGAGTTCGTAGAGATACTCGCCCTCAAGGACTTCCTCGCGGACGGAGTCCTCGGCGCTGAGCTTCTCGTGGGCGCGTTCGAGGACCTCGTCGGCCCCCTCGCGGGGGATGACCGCCAGCCCGTCGTCGTCGCCGATGACGATGTCGCCGGGGTCGACGCTCACGCCGCCGACGGAGACGGTGACGTTGATGGAGCCGGGGTCCTGCTTGAGGGGCCCTTGCGGGTTGACGCCGCGGCCGTACACCGGGAACTCCATCTCGGCGATTTCCCGGCTGTCGCGGTACGCGCCGTCGATGACCAGTCCGGCGAGGCCGTTGGCCTGACACGAGGTGCACATCAGTTCGCCGACGTGGCCGGTGTCGGTGTAGCCGTCGCAGTCGATGATGAGCACGTCGCCCGGCTCGGTCAGCGTGAATCGCCTTGTGGATGATGAGGTTGTCGCCGGGCGCGGCCTTCACCGTGACCGCGGTCCCGGCCATCTCGACGCCGTCGTAGGCGGGGCGAAGGCCGGCGTCCATGGTCAGTCCGATGTTGCCGGTCACGTCGGAGACGATGGTGCTCGGAATCTCCTCGAACGCCTCGACGAGTTCGCGGTCCGGTCGCTCTACGTCAGGCTCTATCGTGTGCATACCCGACCCGATGCGGACGATTCACGTTAAACTATCGGTCGGTCGAACGCTTGCGGTCCGCGCTCGCGCCTCGCGGGCTGCTGCTTCGGGCCGGACTGCCGTCGCTCGCGGTGGTTCGGGGTGCCGGCGAAAGGGAGAAGGGCGCAGGTACGTGTCGCGTGGTGAGTCGGTCAGTCGCGGGGCTCGGAATTCGACTGCGGCGTTACTGCTTTTCGATGCCGAGTTCGTCGACGAGGTTGCCGTAGAACTCGTACTGCTGGTCGAGGAAGTCCTGGAGCTCGTCGGGGCCGCGTTCGACGCGGATGAAGTTGTTGTTCTCCATGAACTCCACGAACGAGTCGTCCTCGTAGACGGCGCTGTACACGTCGGCGAGCTGTTGTTTCAGCTCGTCGTCGATGCCGGCGGGCGCGAAGTGCGCGAGCCACGAACCGATGGAGATGTCGAGGCCCTGGTCAGCGAGCGTCGGCGTGTTCGGCAGCGCCTCGACCTGCTGGTCGAACGCCACGCCGAGGGCGGACAGCCCGCCGTCTTGGACCTGCGGGGCGACCTCGGCCGCGCCGACCGCGGTACAGTCGACCTCGCCGTTCACGACGGCCGTCATGGCCGGGGCGGCTCCCTCGTAGGAGATGTGCTCGACGTTGACGCCCGCCTCGCTGGCGATGCCGGCGGCCGCCATGTGCCACGACGAGCCGAACCCGGAGTTCGCCATCTGCAGGGTGTTGTCCTGCCCGTAGGTAATCCACTCGTCGAGCGTGGAGAACTCGGCGTCCTCGCTGACGACGAGCGCCGCGGGGAACTCGGTGTACTGCATGATGGGCGTGATGTCGTCGGGGCTGAGGTCGGCGATTCCGAGGTGCTCGAACAGCGCGATTTCGGGGGCCGTACAGCCGATGGTGTGGCCGTCGGGGTCGGCGTTGGCCGCCGCGTTCATCCCGACCGAGCCGGAGCCGCCGGTCTGGTTGCTGACGTTCCACGAGACTTCGGTGTGGTTCTCGGCCGCGTCGGCGACCGCGCGGCTCGTTCGGTCGGCCCCGCCCCCGGCGGACCACGGCGAGATAATCTCGACCGGGCGGGAGGGCCACTCTTGCTCTCCCGAGAGGCTGCCGAGACAGCCGGCCGAGAGCGCAACCCCACCGACGCCGGCGGCCTTGATGAAGTTCCGTCTGTTCAGCGCGCTGCGTCCACTCCGATTGCTAATGGTGTCGTCTCCCATTGTACTCGAATGTTTGAACAATCCATACAATAAGCATTGTGGTCGCTCCGAATATGGCGCGGCGGTCGATATCGCGTGCGGTCGGACGGCTCGCGCCGCCGCGAGCGCCGGGTCTGCATAGAGAGTCGCGCTCGACGGCGCGCGAGCAGACTCCGCGAGCCGCGGGTCCCCGTCGACCGACCCCGCAAGCTTCTCCCCCAAGAACGTAGATTTATACCCCGGCGGTTTTCAAGGAGATGTATGCGCGGGTTAGCCAAAACGAGCCGAGAGCCCGGAGCTATGGAACTCGTCGACGTCGAGACGCCCGAGCCGGCGTCGAACGAGGTCCTCATCGAGGTCGACTACGCCGGGCTCTGCGGGAGCGACGCGGGAATCTACAAGTTCAAGTCCGCCTTCGAGCGGATGGAGATGCCGACCATCATCGGCCACGAGTACACCGGCCGCGTGGTCGAACGCGGCGACGACGCCACCCGGTTTTCCGTCGGTGAGCGCGTGGTCGAGCGGCCGATTCGCGGCTGCGGCGAGTGTTTCCAGTGCCAACTCGGCGAGGAGAGCATCTGTCAGGACGCGGTACTGACCGGCATCGACCTCGACGGGGCGTACGCCGGCTACATCGCCGTCCCCGAGTCGGCGCTCCAGACGGTCCCGTCGAACGTCGAACCGAGACACGCGGCGCTCGTCGAGCCGACGGCGATCTGCACGCGCGCGGTCATCCGGAACTCTCGCGTCAAGGCCGGCGACCGAGTGCTCGTCGCCGGCCCGGGGCCCATCGGATTGCTCTGCGCGCAGGTGGCTGCCTCGCAGGGCGCGGAAGTCGTCGTCGCGGGCGTGGGTCGGGACACGAACTACCGACTGCCGCTCGCGGAGGAACTCGGCTATCCCGCGGTCAACATCGAGGAAGACGACCTGACCGCCACCCAGCGGGAACTGACCGGCGGCGTCGGCTTCGACGTGGTCTTCGACACGACCGGTCACCCGTCGGGACTGCCGATGGCCGTCGAGCAGGTCCGCAAGGGCGGCCAGATCGTGCTCGTCGGCCAGACCGGCGAGACCACGATGGAGTTCACGCCGCTCGTCCGCGCCGAGGTCGACCTCCAGTGTACCTACGGCGCGACCTTCGAGGACTTCGAGCGGGCGTTCCGACTCATCGGCTCGGGCGACGTGGACCACGCGACGTTCCTCGACGACCGGTTCCGGCTCACCGAGTCCGAAGACGCCTTCGAGGCGTTCCTCGCCGGCGAGACCTGCAAGCCGGTGTTCGACGTTTCGGTCCTTCGGGACTGACGCGACCGATACCGTCTGGTTCGCATCTCGTTCCTCTCAGTCACCGTTCCGTCACCCCCGTCCGTGTTTCGGTCGACATCTGCGTTCGGAGCGGCCGCTCCGCGGTCGGTCGTCTGAAAAGCATGCCGTTGGTGGGCTATCGAGGGGGGTGATGCCGCCGGTGCCGCTCGGCTCGACGGGGCGGGGTCACTCCGGGCGGGGGTCCCACTCGCGCTCGACCAGGAAGTCGTCGAGTTTGCCCTTGGGGTCCTCGAAGACGTGCGAGCCGTGGAAGACGAGAAGCGTCTCGAAGTCGTACTGAAGCAGGTCGTAGAGGTTGATTTCGGCGGCCTCGTGGTCATCGTTGAACAGCGCCGGCGGCGGGAGGAGATACCCCGCGGGGAGGCCCGCGCGGTCGGCCCCGTCGAGGGCGTCCCCGGAGATGAGGATGCCGCGGTCTTCGAGCAGGAGCGCCGACGTCGCCTTCGTGTGGCCCGGCACCTCGATGACGCGGATGTCCCCGTCGAGCACGTCGCCGTCGGTGAACGTCACGTCCGGTTCGTAGTCGATGGCCTCGTGGAGCTTCGACTCGTTGGCCGACGCGACGAGTTCGGGGCCGAACGCCTCCATCACCGACGGGAGGCCGCCGTGGTGGCCGTGGTCGCCGTGGGTGATGATGACGCGGTCGACGCCGCCGTACTCCCGCTCCAGAACCTCGACTAACTCGTCGCCGTCCTCGTCGAAGCCCGTGTCGACGAGCGTCGTCTTCCCCGCCGGCGTGTCCTTCAGGACGAGGACCCGGACGTGTTCGAACTGAATCTGGTCGATACCCTCGGTGACGTTGCTAACACTCATTCCGGTGGAACGGTAGCTCGCAGCGCTGGTTAATTCTATCGATGGACGCGAAACGCGGCGTCGCCGGCGACGAACGTGTCTGATTCGTGACTGTTCCGGCCGGTGGCCGCGACCCGTCCGTTGGCGGCTTTCCGTCGGTGGGAGCCGGTCCCGAGCGTAACGGGATGGTCACTTCGACCACAGTTCGTCGTTCGTGTCGAAATCGTGACTTTCAGCGCCGAACGGGCGCGGAAAGACCAATATATTTATTACACACGATTGCTTGGTATCATACCACGAGGCAGAACAAATAATGGTGATTCAGAAAGTCGGGGCCGCCCTTGATAGAATCGGCTTGGAGAGCGTTCGTTCAAGTCCGCTGTCAGTCTTCTTCATCCTGTTTTCGGTCGTCGTCATCTTCTTCGCGAGCCGGTTCCCGTCGGGTGACGGCGTCGGGCCGTCGTTCTTCCCGATAGCGGTGTCGGTCGGCATCATCTTCTTCGCGGGTATCGACGTACTGACCGGTTCCGAGACGGAACTCGAAATCTCGGAGTTCGACTTCAGGCCGGCGGCCGCCGTCGCGGCGTTCCTCGTCGGATACGTCCTGTTGATGCCGGTTTTGGGGTTCCTCGTGTCGACCATGCTGTTCATGCCGGTCGTCCTCTACTACTCGAACATCCGGTCGAAACTGCTGGGTGCGGCGCTATCGATTGGATTCCCGATCGCGCTGTTCTACATCTTCGCCCGGATTTTCCTCGTGCGCCTGCCTGAAGGGGTTATCCCGGTGTCACGGCTGCTGCCGCAACTTCCGCTGGTGGTGACCTTCTGATGGTCGTCGAATACATCACCCAGGCGCTCGTCAACCTCGCCGACCCGTTCGTCCTCCTGCTCATGGTCGGCGGGATACTCCTCGGCATCCTCATGGGCTCGATTCCGGGGATGACCGCGACGATGACCATCGCGGTCCTGCTGTCGTTCACCTTCACGATGGAGCCGAGTCAGGGGATGATTCTCCTGTTGGGCATCTACGGCGGCGCGGTCTACGCGGGGTCGATTCCGGCGATTCTCATCCGCACGCCGGGCACCCCGTCCGCGGCGGCGACCATCTTCGACGGCCACCCGCTCTCCCAGAAGGGCGAGGCGGGTCGTGCGATTCGCGTGAGCACCATCGCGTCGTTCGTCGGCGGCGTCATCAGCGTCTTCGCGCTGATGTTCTTCTCGCCGGTCATCGCCGACGCCGCCCTCCGGTTCCGGTCCCCGGAGTTCTTCGCGCTCGCCTTCTTCGGACTGACCATCATCGCCAGCGTGAGCGGCGACTCGCTCACGAAGGGCATGGTCTCGGGGCTGCTCGGGATGCTCGTCGCGACGGTCGGTATCGACCCCGTGACCGGCTTCCACCGCTTCACGTTCGACGTCCCCGAACTGCTCACCGGCGTCGAGTTCATCGCGGTCATGATCGGCCTGTTCGGCATCGCCGAGGGGCTCCGCAAGTACTCCCAAGGCATCAACAGCGGGAACGACCGCGTCGACCAGGAGATAACCGGCGTGTTCCCCTCGCTTTCCGACCTGCGGTCCATCGCGCCGGTCAGCGTCGGGTCGGGCATTCTCGGCTCGTTCATCGGCGCGATTCCCGGTGCGGGCGGCGACATCGCGGCGTTCATCACGTACAACGAGGCCACCCGCTGGCTCAAAGACAGCGTCCCGTCGTTCGGCGAGGGGAACATCCGCGGCGTCGCGGCCGCCGAGTCCGGGAACAACGCGAGCACCGGCGGCGCGCTGATTCCGACGCTGACGCTCGGCATCCCGGGCGACTCCGTCTCCGCCATCCTCATCGGCGCGCTGTTGGTCCACGACGTGAACCCCGGTCCGGGCCTGTACCAAGAGGAGCCGGTCCTGCTGTACACTATCTTCGTCGGGTTCCTCCTCATCTACGTGTTCATCCTCATCTTCGGCATGCTCGGCGCGAACTACTGGGCGCGGCTCATCAACATCCCGAAGTCCCACATCTGGCCCGTCATCCTCGTGCTGTGTGTCATCGGAGCCATCGCCCTCCGCGGCAACGTGTTCGACGCGTGGATTATGCTCGGCGCGGGCGTGTTGGGCTACGCGATGCGGCTCCGTGGCTACCCGCTGGCCCCGATGGTGCTCGGGCTCATCCTCGCACCCATCGCGGAGGAGAATCTCCGTCGGTCACTCGTCCTCTCGGGCGGCTCGCCGACCATCTTCCTCACGAGCCCCATCGCCCTCGTCATCATCCTGCTCGGTCTGGGCGCGATTGCGCTGCCCGCCGTGCGCTCGATTCGCGCTAACGCGTAACGCCGCTTCCGTCCCCGCCGCTTTTCTCACGCCGCGTTCGGTCCGCCGTCTGGTTTCCTCTCGTAGTTCTCACCCGAGTTGGGAACCGACTGCCCGGCGTTATCGACGCTCACGGCGCTCCGACGGCTAGCAACGCGAGCGCTCGGAGTCAATACCGGAGCGGGCCACTCGAACTGAGCGGCTGTGTTCCGAGGATGTTGAAATACAGTGATAATTTTCTACTGTCAAGGCATGGAATTACAGACATATTACTGTAACGAATCTGGGGTGATTTCGGTCGAGTTACGACATCATTGAAAGGTGTGTCCGCCCGACGGTCGACGCCGCGTGTTGGCGGGGGGACGGCCGTCGAAACGGCGAATCGCGTCGACGCGGCGCTCGGCGGTCGCTTCGAGTGGGATTCGGCGAAACGATATTATATCCCACCGTGGTACACACGGGTATGGTCGTTGTTGCAGCGGTCGACCGTTCAGGTCGGTCATCACACGTTGTCGCGGAAGCCGCATCGCTGGCGGCGGCGTTCGACGAACCGGTCCACGTCGTCCACGCGCTGACCCGCTCGGAGTTCGTCGACCTCGGGCTGACGAGCGCGCAGGCCGAAGCGCCGAAGGACATGGAACAGATTCGGTCGGCCGCCGCCGAGATGGCCGAAGACTCGGTATCGGGGCTGGACGTCCCGTACGAGACGGTGGGGCTGGTCGGCAGCCCGGCCGACGAAGTCATCGAGTACGCCGAAGCCCAGGACGCGAGCTACATCGTGGTGAGCCCGCGACGCCGCTCGCGCACCGGAAAGATGCTGTTCGGGAGCGTCGCCCAGTCGATTCTCCTGAACGCGCCGTGTCCGGTCGTTTCGACGCTCGCCGACGAGGAGTAGCGTCGCTCCGGGGCGATTCGCCGACCGGCCGCCGCTCGGTGCCGACTGTCGGACGCCCGTTACACGCGGCTGAGAACGCGCGTTTCCCTTTTTAACGCCGCTCGTCGTAGCGTCGACCGCACATGACCGTGACAGCAGTCGCAGACGGAGTGTACACGATACAGTTCGACCACGTCCGCGTGTTCGTCATCGAAGACCGGCCGACCGGCACGACCACGCTGGTCGACGCGGCGTTCCCCGACGACGCCGAGGAGTTGGTGTCCGCGCTGGACTCGGAGTTCGGCGGCGTCGACCGACTCGTCGTCACCCACGGCGACGAGGGACACTTCGGCGGGACCCCCGCCGTGCTGGACGCGTTCGACCCCGAACTGCTCGTCCCCGGCGGCGCGAAGGGATTCTACGACGCGCTCGACGTCGAGGCCGACCGCCACTTCCGCCACGACGACGCGCTCGACGGCGGGATTCGAATCGTGCAGGTCCCGGGGCACACGGTCGCAAACAGCGGCCTGCTCTTGGAGGACGACGGCGTGTTCATCGCCGGCGACGTGGTCGAGGGGTCGGACCGCCGCGGCCTCCCGCCGGGGTACCTCGTCCCGCCGGCGGCGCAGTTCAACGACCTGAGCCACGAGGAAGCCGAGCGGAACCTCGTCAAACTGTTCGACTACGACATCGAGACGGTCCTCGTGAGCCACGGCACGCACGTCGAGGAGGACCCGCTCGGGAAGTTGGACGACTGGCTCATCGACCGCCAGTGGACGCTGTCGTACTGAGCCGTTTCGAGTCGGTTGGCGACGCACCCGACGGGCCGCCGCGGAGACGCACAGCTAGCGGCGATTCGAGAGCCGGCACTGTCTGGTTAAGTCAGTTTGAGAAACGAGCAGGTCGTTGAGACAATTCGGGATGAAGGTCGCAGACCCGCTCAGCGAGCGCTTTGCGGCGGGTTCTGAAGAAACCGAGCGCGTGAGTTGACGGCGACGCGACGAGACGCGCAGCGTCTCGTTTGCCCACCAGAAATCAAAGATTTCTGGGAACGTCCCAGACTCGCAGAGCGAGTTTGTGGGTTCGGAAGACGCACTGCGTCTTTCGGACGTTCACGAGCGCAAAGCTCTCGTGCGCCCGTTAGGGCGTTCGACGCCCGGCTCCGGACGACTAACTGTCCGCTTAAAGAACAACAGAGAATCTCCGGATACTTGGTGTTCAACGCTCTCACCAAGGCGTCTGGAAATTCGCATGTCGGCTGGCTGTTAGTGGTCACAACCCGACTGAGACGAAACCGAAACGGATTGCGGTCGACGAGGCCGCTGTCAAAATCAGTGGCGAGTAGTATTGTTCATTTAACACAACAAAGATCGGGACAACCCCGATTTTTGACGTCGAATCGTTCGGACGAACTAGTGCTGATTCGACTGCAGCGTTTCTCCATCGGTTCTCTGAGAAATACGGTCTCTAAGGCGCTGTACTCTCCGTTGACGGCTACGGTTATCCGACTGTGATCTCTCGGTTAGGATTGAGCGGTCGGCTTGACGACGTTGAGCGAAACCTCGCCGGAACGTGGCTTCACACCCGCTAAATCCGAGTCGAACGCTTCTGTGATACCTCAGTGGTCAGTCGCGCGGTCGTCTGCGATGTTCTTGTCTTATATATTCAATACTGTGTGTCCAACGACCGCATCAATCGCTCGACGGAAGAACACCGGTCGAAGGTGACAACTAGACAGTGCCAGCGGGCGAAACGTGTTAGGTTTCTCATTGACATCCCCCCGCCCTGAAGGGCGGGGTTTTAGCCTCGAATCTTTCATAACCACAGTGGGACTCCGACGAGCGCGCCGACGCTCGACCACGCCACCAGCGGCGCGAAATTGTGACCGTCGTTCGTCCGCTTTACATCGCTGGACGGAGACGCGCCAACAGATCGAGATCCCATTGCTGTGTTCGTTCCCAGAGCAACACCGCGGGCGGGAGTGCGATCACCGCCGCCAGGAACGAATAGGTGACACTCAGGCCGATTAGGACGCCGAAGTTGCCGAGAATCGGGGTGATGGCGAGCGCGAGCGCGCCGGTCCCCAGCGCGGTCGTCAGCATACTGCCGAACAGCGCGCCTCCCGTTCCGGTCAGCGTGATCATCATCGCTTCGTGCGCACCCGTCGTCGCATCGTACTCGTCGATGAAGCGATGGGTCGTGTGTACCGAATAGGCGATACCGACCCCGACCGAGATGGAGAGAATCGTCGCGGTCAGCGCGTTCAGCGTGATGTCCAGATACCGCATCGTCCCGAGCAAGAACGCGATGGCGATCAGTATCGGGAAGACGTTAACCACGCCGAGGAGCGGTTTGCGCTCCAGGATTCCGTATATCGCCACGAGGAATGCGGCGGTCAGCACGACTGCGAGGACGAGTCCCTGAATCGCCGACTGGAAGATGCGGTCCATCACCGCCGCACGGACGACGATATCTCCCGTGGACGTCGCTTTAAACTGGAACGTGTCTGCCAACTCGTCCCCACCGGTCGTCACCTCTGTCTGTGAGGCATCGGAGTCGGTCTGATATTCGACCAGCGCGGACCGGTAGTCTTCAGTGAGGTACTGTTCGGCCCGCCCGCTCGCCGAGGATGCGAACAGTTCGTCGTAAATTCGTTCGAGATTCTGGTCGGGTATCCCGTTATCGTTCTGGTCGTTCCGAGCGACTAAGGCGGCGAACTCTTCGTCTTGATCCGCGTGGGATTGAATGACGGTCACGATGCTCTGTGCCTGTGCTTGCCCACCGGGTCCAACTGCGAACGACTCCGGGGGGTTGTCGTTCGGAGCTACGAGGGTTTCGAGCGCGTGATCTTCCTTGAAGTTTCCTTCGGCATATATTTTCACGGTACTCCCCTGACTGCTCCCGAACTTATCATCGAGCAAGTTGATCGTTGACGTGATCGTGTACTCGCCTGGCGCGAACGGTTCAGGTAAGCCCGTGACGTAGGCCGGGAGCTCCTCGGGCGGGAGGAAGTCCTCGTTTTCGAACGAGGTGCCGACGCCGGCCCCGTACGCGCCCATGGCGACACTTGACAGGACTAGTCCCAAGACGATTACCGTCGGTGCGTGCTGGCTCACCCGTGCGGGGAACGCTAACACCCGTCCGAGGGCTGAGTCCTCGGACGCTATCGGAGACGAGTTGAACTCCGGGACGCCGAGACGCGTGCGCACGTTATCGCACACCAACTTGGCTGCGGGTAGAAACAGCCCGAAGATGAAGAACGTAAACAGGATACCGACCGCTGACGCGATGCCCAAATTCCGAATCGGCGTCAGGTCAGAGATGACGTTTGCACCGAATCCGAACACCGCAGTCACGGTGACGATGACGAACGCGATCAGGAGCTGGGCGTTCGCTTCTCGCATCGCTTCGACCGCTTCGAACCCGCGTTCCGTCTCCTCTCGGTAGCGGTTGATGATGTGGATTCCGAAGTCGACGCCGACCGCAAGCAGTAACACCGGGACCGAAATCATCTGCTGGCTGAACGGAATCCCCGAATACCCGAGGAACCCAAACGTCCAGATGATCGTCATCACGAGCGCGACCAGTCCCAACAGGACGTCGATGGGGTCACGGTATGCGACCACCAAGAAGAACAGTAACAGGAGGATCACGACGGGCATCACAATCAGGAGCGAGTCCTGCACAGACTGCGAGATCTCTGTTTCGGTCGTCCCTGACCCGAACGCACGGACGTCGCCCGGCGTATCGTCAGCGACCGCTTGAAGGTCCGTCTGGACGGCAGTCAGGTCGTCATCACCGAAGCTCCCGGGGAAGTCATGCGAAATCGTCGTAATTGACGCAGACGCGGAGACGCTGGTCGGATTGAAATCGTTCGACACTACTCCGGCAAATCGGGGTCCATCTCGGAGTTCTCGAACTGCCTGTCTGATTTCGGACGGAGTCGCACGTTCGAGCGTTCGCCGATGTTCTGCCGGCGTCGTCGCCGACGGGTTGAGATGCTGCGCAATGATTGGAGCCGGGCCACGAGCCGATTCCATCCGGAACTCGTCGCGTTCGGCAACGCGTTCGAGCAGGCGAGCGTCACGGACGAGTGCCTCCTTCGTCAGGACGTTGCTGTTCGTCCGAATGAGTTGCGGTCGTCGTCTGGGCATCCGTCTGGAACGGCTCCTCGAAGTTCTGCTCGACCTCTTCGAGGGTCGCCTGTTCGGGTAAGTCATCCGTGAACGCGTCAAGCCCGCCCGCGCTCATCTGTACAGACCCTAACCCGCCGATGAACACGCCCGTGAGCAGCAAAAAGGCGATGACAACTACGCGCGGGCGGTCCACGATTGTCGTGTTGAGTCGTTCTGTCGCCGTTTCAATCCTCTCAGCCAGTGGCATTACTTACGCCTCCAGTAGACGACTGCGACACCGCCTGCGACAACCACCCCCAATCCTACGATGAGCGTGATGGGCGACACGCCGCTGTTCTGCGGTTTGACAGCGTCCAGCGGCTTTCTGAACGTGTCGGTGAGATGGGTGCTGCCGTCGCTGTCCGTATACCGGAAGTCGAACGAAATCGGATACGTGCTTCCCGCCGTTGCAGCGGACGCCGCAGTCACTTCGAACGCCAGCGTCGTGGACTCACCGGGCTCTAAGGACTCGATATAGCTCGTGTCCGAGGCCCCGGCGCTGAGGGGGTCGTCGGCGAACAGCCGCGCTTCGACGTCGGTGACCGTCTCGTTGAGGTTGTTCGTCACTTCGACGGTGACGACCCGCGATTTACCCACGGTGATCGTCCGGTCGGAAACCGCGAGTCCGAATTCGTCTCGGTCCGGGCCGATAGTCGCCAGGAGGTCGAGTTTGTCGTAGGTCCGCCGATCTCCGTCGCCGTCACGATACCGAACCTCGACGTTGAGTAATTTGTCGCCGACCTCCGCCTCACTCGTAACTTCCATCGGGAGTCGGAAGGACTTAGATTCGCCCGGAGCGAGCGACCCGACGGCGGTGGAATCCTCGCTCGGGACGACGGATGCCGGATTGTCCACCGGCCGAATCGTCACGCTTCGTACCGTGTTGGGGCCGGTGTTCTCGACTGTGCCGACGATCTCTCCGTCTTCGCCCACTCGGAGCGACGAGGACACGTCCGAGAAGGCGAACGACTGTGCGGGGAGCGATTCGACAGTGGTCGTGATCGGGTCGGACGTACGACTAATGCCGTCGGTGTCGTCGTAATTGACCACCAGATCCACCGCGTATGCGCGCACTGCCGAGTTGGACTCTAGCGCGGCACTGTACGTGACCGTCCGGTTTTCGCCCGGCTCCCAGTCGCCGACGGACGCCGTCGAGGACGCGTCGCCGGACTCGAACGTCAGGGAGCTACTCTTTGACTCTGCGTTCACACTCGCGGCTTTCGCAACTTCCGAGCCGGTGTTCCTAAGCGTGACCGAGATATCGTTATCGTCGCCGACTTGGGCCGTCGCGTTTGTCTCGATGACCTCGAACCGAGCGTCGTCCTTGATCTGAATCGTTATCGAGCCGGTCTGCGTTCGCGTGGAATCGGTTCCTTCGGTGGTTCCGCTGGGACCGTACCGAAGTTGGCGGGTGTACGAGTACTCGTAGGTGACGGGAATTTGATAGGTTCCCGGCTCGGCGTCTTCCGGAACCGTGACCGAGACTGTCTTCTCCGTGCTTCCAGTCGGGAAGTTCCCGATAGACACCTGTCCGGTTTGGACGTCGATCGGTGCGTCTTCGTCGTCTACCTCGAACGTCAACCCCCTCGCAGTCATCACCTCCTCTTCGTACTGCGATGGACCGTGTTCGATAATCAGTCCGCGGTTGACAACCGAGATTGTGAGCTCGTCAGTCGTGCCAGCTGAAAGCGTCCCGGACGACGTTGCAAACGTGATGTCCGGGTTCCCAACGATGTCTCCGGACTGTGACGTCTGAGCGGTTGCAACGGTGGGGACCGCACCAGCGACGAACCCCACGACGAGAACGGCGGTGAGCACGATGGCCAGCGGCCGCGAGCTACGAAATGTATTTTGTATCATTCTGATCCTTACTGAGTACTTAGTCAAATCCGCGGCGGGGAGATTAATGTGTCGGTCCAGGTCGACAGCGTGCGTGACTCTGACGTGGTGACCACCGCGTAGATGGCAGATAGATAGCCTCCAGCGACCATCATTCGAGGAGGGTAACCGCTAATTAGGTGGAGGGGCAACTCGACAGCATGGACAAACGGGCCCCTCTTTTTGTCGACGAGCCTGACGATACCAAGACGGAGATATTGAAAGCGACGTTTGACGCCCTTGCCGAGCACGGATATGCCAATCTGACGATCGACCGAATCAGTCAGCACTTTTCCAAGTCAGAGGGGTTGGTCTTCTACCATTACGATGGAAAAGACGACGTTCTTTTGGACCTTCTCAACTACTTACTTTCTCGATTTAGACAGGTCGGGATGCCCGTCTCTGACGATGGAGACCCGGAAACCAGACTTCGGAGCCTCTTTGACCAAGTTATCCCCGAGCCCGACGAGCAACAAATCCGAGATTACGAAACGGTACTGACGGAGTTGCGAATGCGGGCCGCACAAGACGAAGCGTTCCAAGAGTGCTTCAATCAGTCTCAAGACGTTTTCCGCGAAACGATACGGGAGATACTGCAGGACGGTATCGAATCTGGCGATTTCAGGGAGATGGATCCGGAGTTAGTCGCGAATTTTCTGGTAACGCTCGTGAGCGGGCGGACGTTTGAACGGGTGACGACAGGTATCTCTCGCCCCATCCAGTCAGAGCTGGATAACTATATCAAATACAGGCTCTTGGCAGACGCGGAGGACAACGTCTGAGAACGTGGGAAGACGGCTCTCCCACTGTTCACCCCTTAACTAGACGGTGCCCCGAGAACCCGATAGATAATAATAGCAGATATACTGGAAAATAGATAGTTCCGTATCGCGGAATTGGCCCGATTAACGGTTCGAAAACGGAATATTCCCACTACACACGGTCGAAATGGCTAACTTCGCGTATTACTCGGTCGCAAGTGTTCTCGTAGTTTGGCGATGACTCATCACTGCTAATATCCACACGAATCGCTGATTTAGCCATCCTATAGGGTGGTTCGCTCCTACAGTCTCTCTCCGCTGTACGAATCGCCGGAACGTATCTCTCGAAGGTAATTCGCGGGTTTAGTCTGATCGTTGTCGTTAACGAGAGTCCCCGACGGACCGGCCGTTTGTCCGGCCGCGCGACGCCCGCCCCGGCCCTCAGTTCGGACGCACGGCGACCGTCAGGTCCGTCCGCGACCGCGGCGTGGCGATGCGCACGTCCACGAGGACGGCGACGACGGATTCAATTGCGACGCTGAAGAAATACTTGAGATAATATATTTACTCAAAAGTACTAGAAGATCTATCTTATTGGATCGCTTCCTACTGTGCCTGTGGACTGTTTTGATGGAGTCGTATCCGTTTTCTGGACGTGGTGACGGGCCTGATCGCTCTCGACGGCGTGCCCTACATGACGAACATCGTTGACCAAGACGGGGGCTTGGAAGCGTCGCTCACCGAAACACTGATTCTGGACGCCTACAGGACATTCCTCGCCGCCGACTGGACCGGATCCATGGGAGCGCACACTGGGTCCAAACCGGAAGACAACGCCGAACACACCTACGAAGTCTTCCAGCCACGTGCCGAGCGCGTGAGCGCTGTTTCAGCCGGTAGTTAGTTCGGACGCATTGCAACCGCCATTTCGACTGGAGCACACCCCTGCAGACGCCCGCAACAACAGCCCAAAACAGCCATCGTGCCGACCAAACAAACACTGGCCATCGCGACACAAACAACGGCAGCCATCGTGAGGCGGTATGCAACTCGAACGATGCGTAAGAGACGCGTGCTGGCGAGCGACCACGGGCAATACGGCTGTCGCCGCGCGCTGAAGAGGTGGGGAGTAGCGACGAGTGAGTCGGGGTGTACGGGACGAAAGTGGCCCGAACGACACAATCGAAAACAGGCAATACACCACCTGTACGATGGGTTGTACTGGGAACTGGGGTACGTGGATAGTCGTGTCTCGCGGCGTGGAGACGGGTGTCCACGCCAGCGGACGAGGTGAGTGTTGAACCGAGACACGTCGCGAGCGGCAGCAAGCGTGGGTACTTCGAGCGAATCGAAGTCTCGATAGAGATCGAATTGGGGGGATCGACGCGTCGTCGCCACACCCCTGATCTCGTCATGACGGAAGACACCCTTGCGGAGAATCGACGTACATGTACACCCCTGGAAATCGGGGCTGTAGCGCGTGTATCGCGGTTTATCCTCCCCACGAGGGGTGTAGGGATCGGCCCCAATTATCAGCCACGTGAACGCACGGGAAACAGCTATCATGGACCTGTCGAGACCACAACTCGCAATGACGCCACCACTCCCGACACGAGAACAGCTGCCAAACGCTCTCCTCGAACAGGCGACGTGGGTGGGATGGCGCAGACAGACGCGTGGTGGAGACGAAACGAAGGTTCTTCGGGACGTGACAGGAGGGGACGCATCGGCAACCGACCCGGTGACGTGGACGACGTTCGACATAGCGCGTGCGTACGCGACCGATGGCCCAGCCGACGGCGTGAGCTACGTGTTCACCAACGACGACCCGTTCGTCGGCGTCGCTTTCGACGCCTGTCGGGACAGCGAGACGGGTGTGACCGACGACTGGGCACAGAAACTCATCAACCGACTGGACTCATATACGGAAGTCAACCCCTCGGGGACGGGTTATCACGTCATCATCCGCGGGGAGTTCCCCCCGGGCGGTACCCGAACCGCGAACCTCGAACTGTACGATCACGCGCAATCCTTCAGCGTGACCGGCGACCACGTCGCAGGAACGCCAACCACGGTGGCCGAGCGACAGGATGCGCTCGACGCGATTCACGCCGCGTACTTCGGGACCGCTGACGACGCGGAGCCAGCGACAGCGACGACGGCCGCGCAGACGGAGCCACAGGGAACGACAACGACGGGTGCAGACGACAGTCGGACGGCAACCGACGCAGTTGACACCGCGTCGTCGTCGACTACCCGAGAAGCCTCGTCGGCCGAACGGCCCCCGACGGTCCCGTCGCCACTCGGCGCGCGTGAGGTAAGTGGTCGGATGCAAGCACTCACGACGCAACTCGAATCGGTACTCGATGAGAACGAACAACTACAGGCGACACTTGAGGCCGAACGGACAGCGCGCGAGGCGGCCGAAGCGCGAGTGCGTGCGTTAGAAGCGGACGAGGATCGTGGTGAGTGGTCGTTGTTCAGGTGGTTGCGGTCGTGATGGGTGTGGGGAAATGGACGGTTAGCCTGGTTGCTGTGGGTTGGGGCGTGTGACTTCGAACGCCCCCGCGGCGATAACTCGAGGGCCTCCGTGCGCGCCTCGGCCTCCGGCCTGCGGTGCTACAGTCGGCCGTCTTCGTTCTCGCCGCGGCCCCGTTCAGTCCCACCCGGTGGCTGGTCGGTGGTCGTCGCGTCTGTGGTCGACGTCTGTGCGCGCCAGTATTTTGTGGCGCGCCTGCAGGGGTGCAGGCGCGTGTGTTGGCCTGCGTTGATTCACCAAGTGTACTATGAGACGGAGCCGACTGTTGACGAAGCGACCAAACAAACGATGGCATTCGAACTGTACGCGTGGCTTCGGCTCTACGCGGACGAGGGTGTCGACTCTGCGGATCTCGTCCAGTTGTTGTTGCAGACGGCTGTCGTCGTCGACGAACCGGACGGGGTGCCACGGACGCCGCCGGGCGGGGATACGACGGCGTACAAACAGCTGTTAGCGCGGACGGACGAGGTGCGCGAGCGGTTGGACGTTAGTGACGTGAACAAGTAGGATCGGAATCTCTCGCGTCACTTCGAACTCGTTCCGCGGTCGACGACGATTCGCCGCGTCTGGTTAGCGTCGAGTCCGAACAAGAGTCCAGCGAGGAAGAGGAGTTCGTTCCCCTGGTAGTACTGCGTCGCGATATAGTTGATGAGGCCGATCTCTGGCGCGGCCACACCGAAGATGACTAACAGAAGCGCGACGATGGCCGCGAGTCCGGCAACCGTTCGAACCACCACCCCCGAGACGAATCCGACGAGGAACACGACAACTGCTGTGAGTAGACTCATCGACTCTCTCAGAGGTGATGCAGAACTAAAGGCGTCGTGGCCCATCAGCTTCCTTCACCTTGTGTTAAGAAACTCACCCACACAGCTCTCCTCTCGAAACGCCGGAATCGAGAGGTAGAACTTGTGTTCCGACCAGAGTTCGTCGAAGGCGATTCGGTCGGTTCCCTGTGTTTCGGCGACCCGCTTGAACGCCGCTTGCATGTCGTCGATGGCGATTCGTGTTGATGGATTGCTCCCCGAAGTGGGATTGAAAACTTTGCTGACCGCCGTTCGGTCTGTTCGACTGCCATCGCTCTCGTGGATACACTTCGTGTCGACGAGTGCGCTCGTGACGTGTATGTCGAGCGGGACACGCAGGTCTGCCACCCACGAGTCTCGGAATTCGAACGCGTGAACGACCTTCCGGAGGTACTCGTTCGCAATCTTCCGACCAACGTCGTCGATCGAGGTGAGTAACTCGTATGCCTCGTCGTGTGTGTCTGCTGCACGGAACGCGTCAGTATCGAACTGCTTCTGGGCGGCGGTCAAGCGAGTCGTGCCAATGGATCCTGCTCGTTGCCGGACCGTAATCGCAAACACACGGTTGAGGTCGTCCTCAATCGTCTCAGGTGTAATTTCGTAGATGGTCTCGTACTTCTGGCGTGTGTAGTGGACGTGTCGGCCGACGCCACCGTTATCGTCGGTCGGAAGCGCTTCGAGGACGGCCCCCAAGCGTTCCTCATCAGTCTCGAGTCCCATGTGAATACTTCGCACCGGAGCTATGTGACGATATCGCTGGCTGTCACGTCGGGTCTCCAAGCAGTTCATCAACGGCGTGACCGAATAGTGGGCGTCTCCCACGCGTCGCTCTCGTCGCTCTCGTCGCTCTCGTCGCTCTCGTCGCTCTCGTCGCTCTCGTCGCTCTCGTCGCTCTTGGAGTGAACAGCGACGCGCGTCCGTACGCTTGGGGGCGACTGCTCGGGTTGTGCGCGCTCCGGCGGGCAGACCGTTCCTGCCGGGCCCGGGCATTTCGCGCTTCCGTTGCGTCTGCGACGGACGGGGCACGGTCGCGGGGCCGGGTCGGGCCGGGTGCAGCCACCCGATACCGGTCAGCCCCGAGGGCGGGTCTGCGAGCACTCGACCCGCAGCCGGGCCGTGACCGAGACCGGGCTGGCTGCATCTTCACCAGCCGTTGCGTCGGCGCTCCCTCGATGCGGTCGCGCCGCCGACCGGCTGGTTCAGACGTGGCCGCTTGCGCGGTCCGGGCGGGCTGCTCGCCGTTCGGGCGATTGCCCTCACCCCTCGTTCGCCCGGGCTGCGGTGGCTATTGGGGGTTCGCCGTGCTCACCCCCAATATGCCACGGTCCGGGGCTCACTCAGGGCTGGCTGTGCGGCCTGCCGGGCCTGCGCTCAAACTCGGCCGCGACGAGCTGTGGGTCCGCGGGCATCCAGCCCGCACCGGGCTACCGCACGAGGCGTTTCCGTTGCGTCTGCGACGGACGGGACAGGCTCGTGCGGGT
>NZ_JPES01000044.1:0-21335 GCF_000730175.1 Haloferax sp. ATB1
CGACGCCGGCTGCTTGATGAAGTTCCGTCTGTTCAGCGCGCTGCGTCCACTCCGATTGCTAATGGTATCGTCTCCCATTGTACCCGAATGTTTGAACAATCCATACAATAAGCATTGCGGTCCCTCTGAATATGACGCGAGGCCAGCGGAGTCGGCGCAGTGCTTCGCTTCTGTGCGCCCGCGAGGTCCGCGAGTGCCGAGGCGAGCGGGGCGCGTGGCGGGACGCTCGCGCACGTCTGGCCGGCTTCCGCCCGCAAGCTTCTCCCCCAAGAGCGTAGATTTATACCTCGGCGGTATTCAAGGAGATATATGCGCGGGTTAGCCAAAACGAGCCGAGAGCCCGGAGCTATGGAACTCGTCGACGTCGAGACACCCGAGCCGGCGTCGAACGAGGTCCTCATCGAAATCGACTACGCCGGGCTCTGCGGGAGCGACGCGGGAATCTACAAGTTCAAGTCCGCCTTCGAGCGGATGACCATGCCGACCATCATCGGCCACGAGTACACCGGCCGCGTGGTCGAACGCGGCGACGACGCCACCCGGTTTTCCGTCGGTGAGCGCGTGGTCGAGCGACCGATTCGCGGCTGCGGCGAATGTTTCCAGTGCCAACTCGGCGAGGAGAGCATCTGCCAGGACGCGGAGCTGACCGGCATCGACCACGACGGTGCGTACGCCGGCTACATCGCCGTCCCCGAGTCGGCGCTCCAGTCGGTGCCGTCGAACGTCGACCCGAAGCACGCGGCGCTCGTCGAACCGACGGCGATTTGCACGCGCGCGGTTCTCCGGAACTCCCGCGTCGAAGCGGGCGACCGCGTGCTCGTCGCCGGCCCCGGACCCATCGGATTGCTCTGCGCGCAGGTGGCCGCCTCGCAGGGCGCGGAGGTCGTCGTCGCGGGCGTCGGTCGGGACACGAACTACCGACTGCCGCTCGCGGAGAAACTCGGCTACCCCGCGCTCAACATCGAGGAAGACGACTTGACCGGCATCCAGCGCGAGCTAACCGGCGGCATCGGCTTCGACGTGGTCTTCGACACGACCGGCCACCCGTCGGGACTACCGATGGCCGTCGAGCAGGTCCGCAAGGGCGGCCAAATCGTCCTCGTCGGGCAGACCGGCGAGACCACGATGGAGTTCACGCCGCTCGTCCGCGCCGAGGTCGACCTCCAGTGTACCTACGGCGCGACCTTCGAGGACTTCGAGCGGGCGTTCCGACTCATCGGCTCGGGCGACGTGGACCACGCCACGTTCCTCGACGACCGCTTCCGGCTCACCGAGTCCGAAGACGCCTTCGAGGCGTTCCTCGCCGGCGAGACCTGCAAGCCGGTGTTCGACGTTTCGGTCCTTCGAGACTGACGCGACCGACTCCGTCTCGTTCGTCACGGACTGTCTCAGCGACTTATCTCTCAGCCGCGGTTTTTCTCACTCACCGGTCACTCACCGGTCACTCACCAGTTACTCACTAGTTACTCCCCAGTTACTCAACACGCCACTCGTTCGTGTCTCGGTCGGACGCCGCGTTCGGAACTGTCGCTCCGGTTCACCAGTCAGAAAAGCATGCCGCGGAGTGGGCTATCGAGGACTGTGACGCCGTCGGCGTCGCTCGGTGACGCACGGGTCGACGCGTCGGGGTCACTCCGGCCGGGGGTCCCACTCGCGCTCGACGAGGAAGTCGTCGAGTTTGCCCTTGGGGTCCTCAAAGACGTGCGAGCCGTGGAAGACGAGCAGTGTCTCGAAGTCGTACTGGAGCAGGTCGTAGAGGTTGATTTCGGCGGCCTTGTGGTCGTCGTTGAACAGCGCCGGCGGCGGGAGCAGGTAGCCGGCAGGGAGGCCCGCGCGGTCGGCCCCGTCGAGGGTGTCCCCGGAGATGAGGATACCGCGGTCTTCGAGCAGGAGCGCCGAGGTCGCTTTCGTGTGGCCCGGCACTTCGATGACGCGGATGTTCCCGTCGAGCACGTCGCCGTCGGTGAATGACACGTCCGGTTCGTAGTCGATGGCCTCGTGAAGCTTCGACTCGTTGGCCGACGCGAGGAGTTCGGGGTCGAACGCCTCCATCACCGACGGGAGGCCGCCGTGGTGGCCGTGGTCGCCGTGAGTGATGATGACGCGGTCGACGCCGCCGTACTCTCGCTCCAGAATCTCGACGAGTTCGTCGCCGTCCTCGTCGAAGCCGGTGTCCACGAGCGTCGTCGTGCCCGCCGGCGTGTCCTTCAACACGAGCACCCGGACGTGTTCGAACTGAATCTGGTCGATACCCTCGGTGACGTTGCTAACACTCATTCCGATAGAACGGTAGTTCGCAACGCTGGTTAATTCTATCGATGGCCGCGAACCCCGGTGTTGTCGTCTGTGGACATGTCGCATCGCCGACCCCATCGACCGGCGACCGAACTGTGGTCCGTTGTGCAGTCGTCCACTCTCGACGGCTTGTCACGGGCGCGGTTGAACGATAGGCTCGGCCGTACGTTGCCTTCGTGTCGAAATCGTGACTTTCAGCCCCGAACGGGCGCGGAAAGACCAATATGTTTATTACATACGATTGCTTGGTATCATACCACGAGGCAGAAGAAATAATGGTAATTCAGAAAGTCGGGGCCGTCCTTGATAGAATCGGCTTGGAGAGTGTTCGTTCAAGTCCGCTGTCGGTCTTCTTCATCCTGTTTTCGGCCGTCGTCATCTTCTTTGCGAGCCAGTTCCCCTCGGGTGACGGCGTCGGACCGTCGTTCTTCCCGATTGCGGTGTCGCTCGGCATCATCTTCTTCGCCGGCATCGACGTGCTGACGGACTCCGAGACGGAACTCGAAATGTCGGAGTTCGACTTCGGACCCGCGGCCATCGTCGCGGCCTTCCTCGTCGGGTACGTCCTGTTGATGCCGCTTTTAGGGTTCCTCGTGTCGACCATGCTGTTCATGCCGGTCGTCCTCTATTACTCGAACATCCGCTCGAAGCTCCTCGTCGCGGCGCTGTCGGTCGGGTTCCCCATCGCGCTGTTCTACATCTTCGGGCGGATTTTCCTCGTGCGCCTGCCTGAGGGTATCATCCCGGTGTCGCGGCTGCTGCCGCAGCTCCCGCTGGTGGTGACCTTCTGATGGTCGTCGAGTACATCTCCCAAGCGCTCGTCAACCTCGCCGACCCGTTCGTCCTCCTGCTGATGGTCGGGGGTATCTTCCTCGGCATCCTCATGGGGTCGATTCCGGGGATGACCGCGACGATGACCATCGCGGTCCTGTTGTCGTTCACCTTCACGATGGAGCCGAGTCAGGGGATGATTCTCCTGTTGGGCATCTACGGAGGGCTTCGGACGGTCTACGCGGGGTCGATTCCGGCGATTCTCATCCGCACGCCGGGCACCCCGTCGGCGGCGGCGACCATCTTCGACGGCCACCCGCTCTCCCAGAAGGGCGAGGCCGGTCGCGCGATTCGCGTGAGCACCATCGCGTCGTTCGTCGGCGGCGTCATCAGCGTCCTCGCGCTGATGTTCTTCTCGCCGGTCATCGCCGACGCCGCCCTCCGGTTCCGGTCGCCGGAGTTCTTCGCGCTCGCCTTCTTCGGGCTGACCATCATCGCCAGCGTGAGCGGCGACTCGCTCACGAAGGGGATGGTCTCGGGCCTGCTCGGGATGCTCGTCGCGACGGTCGGTATCGACCCCGTGACCGGCTTCCACCGCTTTACGTTCGACATCCCCGAACTGCTCACGGGCGTCGAGTTCATCGCCGTCATGATCGGCCGTCTTCGGCATCGCCGAGGGGCTTCGCAAGTACTCCCAGGGCATCAACAGCGGGAACGACCGCGTCGACCAGGAGATCTCCGGCGTGTTCCCCTCGTTTTCCGACCTGCGGTCCATCGCGCCGGTCAGCGTCGGGTCGGGGGTCCTCGGGTCGTTCATCGGCGCGATTCCCGGCGCGGGCGGCGACATCGCCGCGTTCATCACGTACAACGAGGCCACCCGCTGGCTCAAAGACAGCGTCCCGTCGTTCGGTGAGGGGAACATCCGCGGCGTCGCGGCCGCCGAATCCGGGAACAACGCGAGTACCGGCGGCGCGTTGATTCCGACGCTGACGCTCGGTATCCCGGGCGACTCCGTCTCCGCCATCCTCATCGGCGCGCTGTTGGTCCACGACGTGAACCCCGGTCCGGGCCTGTACCAGGAACGAGCCGGTTCTGCTGTACACCATCTTCGTCGGATTCCTCCTCATCTACGTGTTCATCCTCATCTTCGGCATGCTCGGCGCGAACTACTGGGCGCGCCTCATCAACATCCCGAAGTCCCACATCTGGCCCGTCATCCTCGTGCTGTGTGTCATCGGAGCCATCGCCCTCCGCGGTAACGTCTTCGACGCGTGGATCATGCTCGGCGCGGGCGTGTTGGGCTACGTGATGCGGCGTCCGGGGGTACCCGCTGGCACCGATGGTGCTCGGGCTCATCCTCGCGCCCATCGCGGAGGAGAACCTCCGCCGGTCGCTCGTCCTCTCGGGCGGTTCGCCGAGCATCTTCCTCACGAGCCCCATCGCCCTCGTCATCATCCTGCTCGGTCTGGGCGCGATTGCGCTGCCCGCCGTGCGCTCGATTCGCGCGTAGCCCGCAGTCAGACCTCGTCCTCTTTTCTCACGGCACCGCTTTCCGTTGAGCGCCACCTCCGTCGCTGACTGTCCACTAACCGCTCTGCGCTCCTGACGCCTCGCTGATCTCCTGTACCGCTGGCAGCGTTTCGCCCGTCTGCTTCCACAGCTCTCTGCCGTACCATCGAGATCGGAGCGGAGCGTACCACTCGGACTGCCCTCAATTTTGAGGATGTTGAAATATCGGGGTATTTTTCTACTGTTTAGAATCGGAATTTACAACAGTACAACTGTAATCGAAGATCGTTAATCACGACTCGAATTACGACATCGTTGAAATCTAAGAGCTGATCGTCAGACGAATCTGGGGGCGGAGAACGACCGGTGGGACTGTGAACCGCGTCGACGCGGTGTTCGGCGGTCGCTCCGAGTGGGATTCGGCGAAACGATATTATATCCCACCGTGGTACACGCTGGTATGGTCGTTGTTGCAGCAGTCGACCGGTCAGGTCGATCATCACACGTTGTCTCGGAAGCCGCGTCGTTGGCGGCGGCGTTCGACGAACCAGTCCACGTCGTCCACGCGTTGACCCGCTCGGAGTTCGTCGACCTCGGGTTGACGAGCGCACAGGCCGAGAAGCCGAAGGACATGGCGGAGATTCGGTCGGCCGCCGCCGAGATGGCGGAAGACGCCGTCGTCGGGACTGTCTGTCCCGGTACGAGACGGTGGGCCTCGTCGGCGACCCGGCCGAAGAAGTCACCGAGTACGCCGACGAACAGGACGCGAGCTACATCGTGGTGAGTCCGCGACGACGCTCGCGCACCGGGAAGATGTTGTTCGGGAGCGTCGCCCAGTCGATTCTCCTGAACGCGTCGTGTCCGGTCGTCTCCACGCTCGCCGCGGAGGAATAGCCGTCTGCCGGGGACGACACCTACCGGGCGGCCGTCGCTCAGTACTGTTTCGGGGCACCCGTTATCCGTCCCTGAGAACGCGCGGCCCCCTTTTTACTGCGACTCGTCGTAGCCTCGACTGCGCATGACAGTAACAGCAGTCGTCAGACGGCGTGTACACGATACAGTTCGACCACGTCCGCGTGTTCGTCCTCGAAGACCGGCCGACTGGCACGACCACGCTGGTCGACGCGGCGTTCCCCGACGACGGCGACGAACTGGTGTCCGTGCTGGACTCGGAGTTCGGCGGCGTCGACCGCCTCATCATCACCCACGGCGACGAGGGTCACTTCGGCGGAACGCCCGCGGTGTTGGACGCGTTCGACCCCGAACTTCTCGTCCCCGGCGGGGCGAAGGGGTTATACGACGCGCTCGACGTCGAGGCCGACCGGCACTTCCGCCACGACGAGGTACTCGACGGCGGGATTCGAATCGTGCAGGTCCCCGGTCACACGGTCGCGAACAGCGGCCTCCTCTTGGAAGACGAGGGCCTCTTCATCGCCGGCGACGTACTGGAGGGGTCGGACCGCCGCGGCCTCCCGCCGGGATTCCTCGTCCCGCCCGCGGCGCAGTTCAACGACCTGAGCCACGAGGAGGCCGAGCGGAACCTCATCAAACTGTTCGACTACGACATCGAACGGGTCCTCGTGAGCCACGGCACGCACGTCGCGGAGGACCCGCTCGGGAAGTTGGACGACTGGCTCATCGACCGCGAGTGGACGCTGTCGTACTGAGCGAGTTCGGGTCGAACCGGTCAGCGGTGCGTCCGGTCGGCGCACGCTCAACGATACAGCGCCGACCACGTTCGCAACCCAAATATCACAGAATTATTTGATGTACTGAGACTAGATATGTTTGAGCATTTGTGATAGCGGTACTGTTTGGTCTTCCGATCAAAAAATACTAAAATATCGATTCAAAGCGCGTAATTCGTCAATTTGGCTGATTCTGCTCTTTTCTGAATCGGAGCGACGAGTACGGAGTAATTACATATCTAATTTGGACGTATTCTTTGATCATGGGCGCTCTACTTGGATATTTCTCGATCCTACACCGGAAATCTGACGGCAACGCTGAAGAACTACTTGATGTATTACCCTCTATCTAAAATACCAGAATAAATTTATTATTGAATTGCCTCCGACCGTGGCTGCAGGCCTGCTCGCTCCCGACGGCGTGCTCTGCATGGCGAACATCGTCGACCAAGACGAGGGGCCGGAAGCGCCGCTCACCGAAGCACCGATTCTGGACGCCTACAAGACGCTCCTCGCCGCCCGACTGGACCGGGTCCACGAGGCGCGGTACACCGAGTCCAAACCGGAAGACGACGCCGAACACACCTACGAAGTCCTCGGCTACGTACCGAGCGCGTGAGCGCCGGTTCGGCCGGCGGTTAGTTCGAGCGTACTGCGACCCCCATTTCGACTGGAGTACACCCCTGCAGACGCCCGCAACAACACCACCCCAAACAGCCATCGCGCCGTCCAAACAATGGCGGCCATCGCTCGGGCCAACCAATGGCGGCCATCGCAGCCCCCCAGTTCAACTCGAGCGACGCGCGCATCGAGGGTGCTGGCGAGCGTTCGCGGACGATACGGCGGTCGTCGTGGGGTGGACAGACAGGGGTGCAAAAGCGACGAGCGAGGCGGGTGGACGCGACGCAAACGAGCCACGAAGGCGAATCGAAAACAGGCGATACACCCCCTGTACGATGGGGTGTACCGGGGAATTGGGGGTGTGGACAGCCGCGTCGCACGGCGTGGCGACAGGCGTGTGCGCTCGCGAACCCGTTGTGAAGCGACCCGAAACACGTCGCGAGCGGCGTCGAATGTGGCGTATTCGAGCGAATCGAGGATGCACCCGTGAGCAAATAGCGGGGGTGAAACGCGTCGTCGCTACACCCATAGACCGGCCACAACGGGGTACACCCTTGCGGAGAATCGGCGTGCATGTACACCCCTGGAAACCGGGGGTGTAGCGCGTGAGTCTCGGTTCACCCTCGGTATCAGGGGTGTAGCTTTTGGCTCCAATTATCAGCCTCGTGAACGCGCGGGAAACAGCTATCACGGGCCTGTCGAGACCACAACTCGCAATGACGCCACCACTCCCGACACGGGACCAGCTGCCAGATGTACTTCTCGAACAGGCAACATGGGTGGGGTGGCGCAGCCAGACGCGCAGTGGAGATGAAACGAAGGTTCCACGGGACGTGACGGGGGGGTATGCGTCGGCGACTGACTCGGCAACATGGACGACGTTCGACGAGGCGCGGGCGTACGCAGCCGACGGCCCAGCGGACGGCGTGGGCTACGTGTTTACTGCGGCTGGTCCGTTCGTCGGCGTTGACCTCGACAAGTGTCGCGACCCCGAGACGGGTCAGGCCGACGACTGGGCACAGGAACTCATCGACCGCCTGGACTCGTATACGGAAGTCAGTCCCTCGGGGACGGGCTATCACGTCATCACCCGCGGGGCGCTGCCCCCGGGTGGCAACCGAACCGGGAATCTCGAACTGTACGACGACGCACGATTCTTCACCGTGACCGGCGACCACGTCGAGGGGACGCCGACGACGGTGGCCGCACGGCAGGACGCCCTCGACGCGATTCACGACGCGTACTTCGACACGGTGGCCGACGCAGAGCCAACGCATACCTCGAGCACGGCATCAGGTGTGCAGTCGGGAGCCAGCGTCAGCGTGACTGGCCCGGGCAACGACCTCACGGACGACGCGCTTATCGAGCGGGCGTCGAACGCGGCGAACGGGGCGAAGTTCAGTCGCCTGTGGCGCGGCGACACGACGGGCTACGACAGCCACTCCGAAGCGGACATGGCGTTGTGTTCGATGCTTGCGTTTTGGACGGCCGGCGACGCCCAGCAGATCGACCGTCTGGTTCGCGACTCCGGGCTGTACCGGCCGAAATGGGACGCCGTTCACTTCTCGGATGGGTCGACCTACGGCGAGACGACCATCGACCGCGCGATTGCCGGGACGACTGAGTACTATCAGTCGTCGCGTGGGTTGGGTGTGGGTGGGTCGGGGACGACGCATGCAGCAGACAGTCGGCCGGCGACGGATGCAGGTACGGCGTCGTCGCCTGACCGGCGCGCCTCGTCGGCCGACCAGCCCCCGACGGTTCCATCGCCACTCGGCGGGCGTGAAGTGAGTGGGCGGATGCAAGAACTCACGACGCAACTCGAAGCGGCACTCGACGAGAACGAACAGTTGCAGGCGACACTCGAAGCCGAACGGGCAGCGCGCGAGGCGGCCGAAGCACGGGTGCGTGAGTTAGAAGCGGCCGCGGACGAGGAACGTGGTGGGTGGTCGTTGTTCGGGTGGTTGCGGTCGTGATCGGGTGGTTCGGTGCGGTGCGGTGAGGCTGTTCGTTGTGTTCGTGTGTGCCGTCGAACGCCCCCGCGGCGACGACTCGAGGGCCGCCGTGCGCGCCTCGGCCTTCGGCTCGCGGTGCTCGCGGCTGCGGTGCTACAGTCGGCCGTCTACGTCCTCGCCGCGGCCCCGTTCAGTCCCACTCTGTTAGGTGGGGTGTCATCCCTTGTGAAAGAATAATTGCGTAGGCAGTAATTATATTGCGCGCAAGCGCATATTGATGCGCATGACAGACACGCCGTCGTCGGGTCGACCACCCGATTTTTCGACATCGTTCCGTGAGCGACTCGATGAAGCCCCGGCAGATGACCGCGTCTACCGTGTTGCACTCGAACTCACCGAGCCAACGCGCGTCTCGGAGATTGCGACGCGGGCAGAATGTGCCCCGAACACCGCACGGCGGCATCTCACTCGACTCGCCGACATCGGCGTGTTGACGCAGGTTGGTGACGACCCCATACGCTTCGAGCGCAACGAAGCCTACTTCGAGTGGCGACGCCAGCGCCGACTGGCTTCGCTCAGCGAGCAGGAGTACAAACAGCGCCTCGGGGAACTCCTCGCGGAAGACGCAGCATACCGAGACACCTACGGCGTTGACCGACCGGGTGCGCTCGACCCACTCGACTATCACGACTACGGCGACCCAGAGCAGGTCTGGCTCGACATCACCTCGTGGGAGGCCGTCCAGACTGAGATTCGAGACCTTCGACAGGCACACGACAACCACTCGGAGCACGAAGGGCTCGCCTGAGCGTGCCCCCCGAGCGAACAAAACGGCAGCCGAACCGTGCGCTCCTTCGAGACCTTGCCAGCCAACTCGGGGGTGAACCCTGGCTTTCATCGGTCGCCGTCTTTCCCGCGAACCGACCGGACTCGATTGTCCTCACGGTTCGTCCGTCGTACTATCCGGAGTCTGTCGTTGACGCTGCATACATCGAAGTGCAGGCCTACACGAACGGGTCGTTCCACATCACGTATGTTGAATCCCGACACGGTGACCGCTGGCTGTGCCGGTGGGACCGACACGACAGTCCCGACTACTCTCGGGATCATTTCCACGACCCACCGGCGGCACGACACACCGATGGCGTGAATCGAGACTATCCGCTACATCTCAGGGACGTTCTCGCGGACGTTGTCGTCCCGTGGGTTAACCGCCGAGTCGGTGCGGTCTGGGACAACTACGAGGGGTGAACCTGTCCAGCGTGGTTCACTCGTTGACAGTATGAAACGCCGACAGCACTTCTTCGGGGACCGGGTTTCGATACGCTACTGATTCGCCCTCGCACAATTGCATGAAATCACGGTCAGTCGTGAGAAGCACATCAGCGTCCGCTTCACGTGCAAGTGCGAGATAAAATGAGTCGTACACGTCGTGGTTTTTCTCAGCACTAATCTCGTAGGCCGTGAGAATCGTCTGTGGCGTTACGTCGACAGACTCCATCGGATACTGAAGCAACGAACTCACCGCATTTCGCGCATCGACCGTCTCGAATCCGAGGTCTTCGAGTACCCACTGCACACGGAGCGGCAGGTATCCGAACATCAAGAGTGTCTGTTCTCCCTGGAGTGCCGGAACCAGTTCCTCTGCAATATACGGATGTCCAGGGTGGTCATCAATAAGTTGGATTGCGAGCGCATTGAGATCCGGCAGCAGACGCATCCTATCGACCTCCAAACGTGGCTTCACCGGCGTCCCGGAATGCCTTGTCACCCCACTCTTCAGCCGACTTTCCTGCAGAGAGTGTGTGTAGGTCCGGCAACTGGCGGACGAGTCGGATATCACTTCCCTCCCGGATGACTTTGAACGTCGTTCCATCGCCGAGTTGTAACTCATCGCGAAGTGCTTTTGGAATCGTGAGCCGCCCTCGTTCGTTCAGCGTCGCCTCACCATACTCGCTCTCATCAGCGGTCTCATCTGTCGAACTCATTTTATCTGACTCGACTAGTCAAACAATCCGAATCACCATAAATCATGGTGACGAGATGATTCAGATTGAATTAGTTCGATTACGAAAAAATTCGAGGCGAAAGCCTCGCCTTTCAGGGCGTCACCAGAACGCGGTGCGTTCTGGTTGCCCGCCAGATTACATCTGACGACGGGGATGAAGCCGACCAACAGGTCGGGGAAACCATACCCTCACGAAAGTCCCAAAGAAGTGCGCACAAACCCGAAAGTTGCCTCCGTGGAATCGGCATAGCCGAACCCCCAACGGAGGAATCCTCGCGCTTTAGCGCGGGGAGGATGTCAAGATGGCTGCTCTCATCGCATCGACGACAGCTGAGCCGACGACGAGGTGGAGACACGAACGTCGAACGGGTGTGAGTTGCCCGTTCGTACAGCGCTGTGTTCGCCCCTCGCTTTTGGCCGCCCAACTGTTTATGTTTCGACAAACTCGACGCCGGTAAGTTCGAATCGAGCACCACCATCCGTGGACGAAGTAATACTAACGTTCCAGTCGTGTAACTCGGCGATCCCCTCGACGATGTGGAGTCCGTAGCCAGGATTCTCTGCTTTTGTCGAATAGCCCGCATCAAGCACACTCTCACGTTCGGCTGGCGGGATTCCGACGCCGTCGTCTTCGATGAAGATTCCTTCGTTCCCAATCGTCCCGACACGAATCTCGGACGCCGCGCCGTGTTCGACGGCATTCCAGTACAAATTCTCGAAGAGGCGACGCAGTTGTGTCGTCTGGGCTAAACACTCGACGTCGTCGACAACGACGAGGGCAGTCCCTTCCGCGGAGACCGTCGACCACGCGTCTTCGGCGACGGTGAGTAATGAGATTGCCTCCAGTTCAAGGTCTTTGCCACGAGCGATACGGAGGAGTTCATCGATGAGATTATTCATTCGGTTGTGTGCCTGTGCGACCGCCTCCAAATGTTTGAAATCGCCAGTCTCCTGGGCCAACTGTAGTTGGCCCTCGGCGATGTTCAACGGATTCCGGAGGTCGTGCGACACGGTACTCGCGAACGATTTGAGGATGTGGTTCCGAGTCTGCAACTCCTCTTCGCGCGCTTTCTCTTCCGTAATATCTCGTGAGTGGACACACAGACCGTCTGCAACCGGATACACCCGGACCTTGACCCAATACTCATGTGGTTCGTAGAAGGTCTCGAACTCGACGGACTCCGATTCCGTCATTGCCACCCGATAGTTCTCGTAGAGTTCAGTTCCCTCTGCATCCGGAAACGCTTCGAGGAACCGCTTCCCGAGTACTTCCTCCGCATTCCGACCCGTTCGCGTCGCAATCTGGTGATTCCAGTAGGTGATGGTCCACTCATCGTCGAGCGTGAAGAACCCGTCTGTCTGCTCGTACAGCTCGATGATACGGTCCTGAGTGATTCGGGCTTGACGTTCCGAACGTCGACTGCCGACAGCGTTCTGTACGTGGTTCATAAGTTGGTTGTACACCTCGTTCCCATTTTTCTTCAGGTACGTCGTTACGCCCATATTGATGGCTTTGGATGCGATATTCTCGCTTCCATGCCCAGTAAAGAGAATAAACGGGAGGTTCGGATACTCCTCACGGACGGCGGTTAACAGTTCGAGGCCATCCATCTGTGGCATCTGGAAATCGCTGACGATACAGTCGATGGGGTTGTCTTCGAGTCGTTCGAGGCCTGCTGTGGGTTCGATCTCCGAGATGACGGTGACCGAGTCGTCGAGTCGTTCGAGGTACGATGTGACTAGTTCGCAGAACTGCGGTTCGTCGTCAATATGCAAAACGAGCATGTCGTCATCGACGCCCCAGACGTGCTCCGCAGTCGTTTCACGTGCGGTCCCGTTCACCATCGCCATCCACCCCCTCGTGACTGATGTGGCGGCCTTCCGCCGCGGTTAGTCTATTCCCTCGCGTTTCGGACGAGCGCGACGAGCGTGGTCGGTGTAACTGATCTGGCATTCGACACGAGTACATGTTGATTGTGAACTGATTGACATCTGCTATTACGGTCGACCGGTGTGTAGTCGCGTCCATACTGGTGAGTCTCCTATTGGGCTAGCGTTGAAAGAGAGAAGGAACGCGCCCGTGTCAGGGAGACACCAACGGTCGGACAAGGACGAATGGGTGACTTGTCTTCCTCGGCTACAGTCCCTTTTTGTCTCAGAACAAAAAAAAGTGTTGGATGATAACATATGTCATTGCCGAGTATTGCCAGTACGATCTCTTGGCGTCGCTTGTGAATCCAACAACGAGCGCTCCCCGCGATCAACGAACTCGTTTCAGCGAATTGGAGCGAGAGAACCACCACTCCACTCTCCGAGGGTCACTCTAACGTCGAATCGCGCAACTGCTGGAGCGTGTGCATCTCCGAAAACCCGGGCTGGTTGATTTGAAACGTCTTCGGCGGCGAGTTCGTACTGTAGGTTTTCTCGACGCGCGGCGGCCCCTCGTTCGGTTCGTTGAGCCCGCGGAGGACTTCGTGTGCATCGCTTCGATTCTTCACCACCCAGACGGCCGCCTCGGGGTCGCAGGCGGCCATCTTATCGAAGTCTTCGGGGACGGCCGTGAGCAGGTCGTTGTTCACCCGCTCGGCTTCGAGCGTGACGACAATCTCGCCGTTCGCATCGAGACAGACGGCATCGAGTCGCGAGCCCTCGTGTTCGAAATACGGGACGGTCTCGACGGCAGCGGAGTCGTCGTCCTCAACGAACGCCTGTTCGAGATAGCGGCGGCCGACTTCGACCATCACGACGTGGAGACTCGACTCGCTGAGGTCGCCGCGGCCGTGACCGTAGGCGACGCCCTCGCGGTGGCGAACCCCAATCGCGCGTCGGCCCTTCGGCGTGACCGTATAGAGCTTGTGCGGATAGGTACAGTCGAGCGCGAGCGTGCCACCATCGACGAGTTCGCGCACCGACGCGTGGTCGATGCCCGTGTACTCCTGGAGGCGGACCATACTGTCGTACAGGATGTCGTACTCGAATTCCGTGTCAAAGCGACGCTGGTGGGCGGAATACACCGCCTGCAGGAAGCGCAACTGTGCATCCGTGAACACGCTTTTGCGACGCTCTTCGGGCGTGAGCGTCAGCGAAATATTCGAAATCGGGATGTCGTCGCGGTCGACTGCCTCGAGACTGTGACAACAGCCGATGGCGTTTTTCAGCCCCGTCAGCGAGGGGTCATACCGCGTCGAACACTCGTCGCATTTCGCCGCGTGCGCTTCGGGGTCGTAGACGACCGTCGGCGGAAGCCGACTCGTGTAGGGAAGCGTCGAGTTGACTCGGGCTTCGGGAATCGGTGCGTTCCACGGTTCAGCCTCGTCGGACGACTGTGTGGCCGCCTCGGGCGTCTGTGTGGTTGCTTCGGGCGTCCCAGTCGGGTCGTCGCTCGTCGTGGTGGGGCGCGGTGTCCGGTCGCGACTGGTAACGCCATCGACGGCGAGGCCGTGGGCCGCTCGTGATCGCGCTTCGAGGAGGTCGCACGTCGCGGCGAACGCCGTCTCGCGGGCCTCGGAAAACGACGACGGGCCCTCGGGATGGCCCGCGGGCAGCGGCGCGCTTTGGAGAACGAACGGCGTGGGTTCGGCGTCCCCGAAGCCAGCGGGGAGCGTGGTGAGCCACTGGCCGCGTCGGAGGGCGCGGAGTCGGGCTTGGACCTCGCGTGCGGGGTGGGCAGTCGTCGCGAAGCGATGGCTGAACTCGGGGTCGACCGCGACGTTACCGGTGACAATCGTCGAGACGTTGTTCAGGACCTCGCGATACGCCTCCGGGTTGGCCGCACGGAGTTGCGCGGGGAACTGCATCGCGAGCGTCATCGACAGGCCGAACGACCGCGACTGCGACAGGAGCTTCGACAGCAACGACGACGTCGACAGCTCGGCGGCCTCTTCGAGATACAGATTGACGAGCGGGTGGTCGCCGTCGGGGTGCTGTTGGGTTCGGCGACGCAGCGCCGTCCACAGCGACGACAACAAGACGAGCGTGATGACGCGTCGCGACGCCGGTCGCAACCCACCCGTGTCGATGATGATAACGGCATCGTCGTCGATGTGGGTTCGAAGGTCGAAGCGCGGGCCGGTGCCGTCCTCGGCGTGGACGTGATTGAACAGCTGTGCGAGCCGGGCGTCGAGCGGCACTTTCTCGATGCGGTTGGCGACCCCCTGCATGAGTTCGTCGAACGAGCGCTTGGAGTTGGCCGCGACGCCCGCGAGCATGGCTTGGAGGTCGTCGTCGACGACCGGCGGCGGGTCGCGCGTCTCGTGGAGTCTGGCGACCGCGGTCTGGAACTCGCGGTGGGTGAACGCGTCCGAACCGTGGACGGGGTCGAACATCGCCTTGAGGACGTACCGGATGATGTCGGGTGACCGAACGGCCTGCTCGAAGCGGTCGCGACCCATGATGCCGATGAGGATATCGACGTAGTGGTCGACGACGTCCTCGACGGCGGTCGTGCGGTCGATGCCGGCATCGAGTTGGTCGCGAATATCGAAAAACGACAGCGCGGGCAGCGTCTCCGTGCAATCGAAGTAGGTGACGTTCTCGAGCGAGCCGTGGCGGGCGTAGTGAGCCCGGAGATAGTCCGCGGCCATGCCGTCGCCTTTGGGGTCGATGAGGATGTCCGCGCCCGCGGTCGCGTCGTGATTGTCGAGCATGGCGGTGACGAGACTGGTCGACTTCCCGGAGCCGGTGCGGCCGAACCAGCCGACGTGGAGTGGCTGGAGCGATGGGGGCAGCGAGATGGGTTCGGCTTCGGGTTCGCCGTCGGCGCTCTGGGCGTGGCCGAGTGTGAGCCCTGCTGTTCGGTAGCGTTCGAGGCGGTCGCGCGCCGGGCGCGTGAGGCCGTGTTCGTCCGTCGGCGTCGGCGCGAGTGCGCGCTGGGCGGCCGACGAGAGGGCGGCGGCGGTCGAGCAGGCAGACGGCGGGGAGTTCGCGTCCATCCATGACGAGCGCCGGACTCGTGTGGTCGCTCCACGGGAGTTTCGCTCGGAGTCCGGTGTGGGCTGGCGTGGCGGCCGTCCGCGTGCGGAGCGCATCGAACACCGCCTGCGCGTCGTCGCCCGTGCGCTCGCGGCCTTCGATGCGGTAGTGGTCGCCGCTGAGCGGCGTGAACGCCGTCTGCAACGCGGTGAGTTCGGGGAGCGACTCGTCGGGGTCGGTCGTCGTCGCGACCGCGCGGGCGGTGACCGTGAACGACCGCCGGGCGTCCTTGTCGTCGAGGGCGTCGAGTCGTGCGTTGACGGCCGGGTCGGCGGTGTTGGCGTCGGTGTTCGTCGACGTCAGCCAGTCATCGACGAGACGCTGTGACAGCGTATCGCGCCCCTCTGTGAGCCGGCGGCGACGGTCGCGGGCGTGATGTCGCCAGTCAGCATGCGGGGTGACGAGCACCTGGACGGCCATGGGAACGGTCGCGTTCGCAAGCGTCGAGACGACCGTCGCAAGCGGTGGTCGCGTGTCCGTCTCGAGAAACGACGCGTACGGCGTGAGCGTCGTCTGCCAGTCCTCGCGGCGGTCGGGACAGCCGACGAACTCGACGGCTCGATAGCGTGGCGGGCGGTAGCGTTCGAGCGCTTCAGCGTCGGGGTCGGCGTCTGGTTCGGCGGGCGAGAGTCGGTCCAGCGGGTCGGTCGTCGTCGTGACGTCGAACGAGTCGGGGACGAGTTCGCGACACCATGAGTCGATGGCTTCGCCGAGGTCGCAATCGACGCTGAGCGTGTAGTCGATGGTGCTTTCGGGCGAGCCGTCGGTGACGAGCAACCATTCGAGCGTCGGTGGGTCGTCTGTGGTCGAGAGGAGGTCGAACAGCCGTGTGAACTGCGCGGTGACGGTCGCGAGGTCGAACGAATCCGTGGTTGGTCGCAGCCGAACGAACGACCGCGTGGATGTGGACTGAATAGTGACCATCGGTCACGGTGATTCGACATAATTCCTTCTCTATGTGTGGTTGTGATAACAGGACTGCGGCGTGGTTGTGAGCTGTGCAACACCATGCGACGGCACAGCGTTCCGACGGAGGGGTTCGGAGCGAGGAACGGTGACGGCAGCGGCGTCACGAAATCCGATATCGTCGCTTCGTGGGCCGGTAACTAGGCTCTCCACAGCGTTTCCAGACGCTGTTCAATCGCTGTTAGGATGGTCGAGTAGACTGCAAGCGGGTGGAGGGACGACACCTCGAGATCTGTGACGTCCGTTGCCGTTGGTGGCGTGTGGAAGTGCACGAGGCTGTTGTGGGTGTTCGGGTGGCGGTCCCAGCGGCATTCCCACTCCGAATCGTTGTCACGGGTTTCGATGTAGTGGATGGAGAAATCCCCAGTCGTGAACCAGCGCACGTCAAGCCGGGCGCTCGTTACTATTTCCGGATACCGAGCGGTGTCGAGGTGTGCTGAGAGGAGCCGCGGCTCGTACGAATCCGGGTCGAACATCGTCTCGGCGACAAGGTCATCGGTGGCAAGCTGGCGCTCGATGAGACGGAGCGTTTGTCGATCCGGTGGCCCAGTCGATGGCGACGGTGTCTCGTCTTGGTCCTCCATCTACGCCGGAATCAGATGCCCATCGTTCTGCGACAGTTGTCGGGCGAGTTCATACAGCCGAATCTCTCGAATCACGCCCTGCCAGTCACTAATTGCGTTCATCCGTTCGTGGACGGCTGCATGTCCGTCGTGGTCGAACACAGACACAGACGCTGGGTCTGTCGTCTCAAACTCCCGCTCGTACTCGGCACGTCGCGCTTCGAGTGCTGCCACGCGGTCGATAATTTCGTCGACCGTGAGGTCGGTTGCGATTCGGCTGGCGTCTTGCCATTCGAGATAGCCCTCGTTTCGTTTGTACCGCATCGGGCGGCTCTCGTCGTCTCGTCGGACGATTCCCATGTCGACCAGCCGGTCGAGGTGTTTTTTCGCAGCGTTCGGCGAGCAGTCTGCAAGGGATGCAAGCTCCGTGTAGTCAGTCAGCGACGTCGTTCCGAGAACGACATCGTAGATCCGACTAAAGGTATCTGCACCCGTCTGCCACCGATTACGAGCGGTGTCGGTTGTTGGGGCTGGATCGAACTCGTCCATAGGTATCATTCTGTCTCGACACTCAATATATGTTCGTATCTCGCAGATATTTGTGCGCGTCTCGAGCGAGTGCCAACAGCGGACATCGTGCTGGTGGTGTGTTTGTTGCTCGAACGCCCCGCGTCGACGACTCGAGGGCCGCCGTGCGCGCCTCGCCGCTCGCGTTGCTCGCGGCTGCGGTGCTACAGTCGGCCGTCTTCGTCCTCGCCGCGGCCCCGTTCAGTCCCACCCGGTGACTGGTCGGTCGTCGTCTCGTCCGTGTTCGACTCGTGGGGCGCGCCAGTATTTTATCGCGCGCCTGCAGGGGTGCAGGCGCGTGTTCTGGCCTGCGTTGATTCACAATGTGTGTAAACTGCGAGACGGCGTCGACTGTCGAGAGCGCGACCGAACAAACGATGGCATTCGAACTGTACGCGTGGCTTCGCCTGTATGCTGACGAGGGTGTTGACCCTGCGAAACTCGTCCAGTTGTTGTTGCAGACGGCGGTCGTCGTCGACGAACTCGATGGCGTGCCACGGACCCCACCGGGCCGGGATACGACGGCGTACAAACAGCTGCTGGCGCGGACGGACGAGGTGAGCACCCGGCTAGGTGTCGAAGAGGCGAACGACTGCGACCATCTCTGACGACCTTCTCTAATTATATTTATTATGTTGTCATAACTACAACTATGTCTCTAACCGTTGACCGGATTCACATGATTACGAGGAGGAAGCCCACGGCTTCAGCCGTGGGAGGAATCCGACAAGGCTCGAAACAACCCACGAGCGATAGCAATCCGACTCCCCCACGCCAATCATATAATTTATAAAGAATTCATCTAATATGTGAATTAACGATGGAGGTGATTCGTACCGTCAAAGTCAAACTCGACGTACCCAACGAGCGGTGCGACGACCTTCATCAGACCAAAACTCAGTTCCTCCATTGTGCGAACACCACCGCAGAGTGGGCGTGGAGATACCCGAACGACTACTGTGTGACCTCGAAACAGAAAGCCGAGAAAGCCCTCTACGAACGACTCCGCAACGAGACGGAGTTGACGGCAAACCTCGTACAGAAAGGGATTCGACGCGCTATCGAGGCCACAAAAAGCGGTGTCGCCCGACTCAAGAAAGGAGACAACACCAGTCAACCGCACTTCAAAGCGTGGAGCGTCGTCTACGACAAACGCTCTGCGACGTTCCACCGCAACCACGTTTCGCTCTCGACAGTAAATGGTCGCGTTGAGTGCGACTACGTGATTCCCAGCGAAACTGAGGGAACGCCGATTGGCGAGTATCTGCTGAACGAGGACTACGAGTTCCGGATGTCAACGTTGCAGTACGACCGCTCTACGTCGGAGTTCTATCTCCACGCACGGATGCGCCGAACCATAGACGAGCAAGAGCAGTCCACGACTTCTTCTGAAGACGCCAAGCACAGAACAGTCCTTGGCGTTGACCTGAACGTGGACGGCTCACTCGCCGTGACTTCCACAGGTGCATTCATCGGGAACGCAGACGAGATGAACCACCGACGCCGAGAGTTCGAGAAGACTCGCGGGTCGATGCAACAGACGGGAACGCGGTCGGCGCATCTGTCGATTCAGTCGATGAACGACCGTGAACACCGTTGGATGCAGGACGAACTCCATCGAGCCTCAAACCAGATTCTCGAAGAAGCCCAAGATCACGGCTGTACGCACATCGCGTTCGAGAATCTGACCGATATTCGCAAACGGATGGCTGGTGCGAAGCGATTCCACGCATGGGCGTTCCGACGCCTCTCCCAGTACGTTGAGTACAAGGCGGAGATGTTCGGGATCAAGGTTGAGCAGGTGAGCCCTGCGTACACGAGTCAACGGTGTTCGTCGTGCGGGTTTACGCACGAATCGAATCGGCGGACGAAGCATCAGTTCGTGTGTCAGAAGTGCGAGTACGAACTGAACGCGGACTACAACGCGAGTAAGAACATCGCTCGGAAACTACTCAAGAGACTCCACTCGGGGCAGACGTCTTCGAGTGGAGGCGCACCCTGTCAGTGTGCGCTTGCGTCAGGGACGCTGAACCTGAATGGCGATTTCCACGCCTCCGTCGACTCGACGGCAGAAGGGGAGTCCACTGACAAGCCCACGACTTCAGTCGTGGGTTACTGACATCGAGACGGTCCCGGAGGTGCGACCGAGTCGGCCTGAACCGGTCGGCCGAGTCCGTTCTGCGTGTTCTCTCTTATCGCGGCTCTTGTAACTCGTCTTCTCGCAGCGCCTCGTTCAGGTCGTCGCGGACGCGCTCGCCCGTCTCGCGGTTCATCGCCGTCGTGACGATGCGGTTCTCTTGGACGCTCGACCCGTCTCGCAGGAGGAGTCTGACGTTGCCGTTGTCGTCGGCGCGGGTGACCTTCGCCCGGAGCCCCGTCCGCGACCCGGTCCCCCCGGCGTCGATGGGGCCGGGAATGACCTTCTTGACGTGCGGGTGGCCGGCGACGACGCCGATTGCCCGTCGCCCCCGTCGCCCCCCGATGAGCGTGCTGTGGCTCCCGCCCAACTTCTCCGCGGGCGGGATATCGACGACCTCCAGCGTCCGCTCGCCGCGGGTGTCGAGGACGCGTTGGACCGGATTGTCGTCCGAGACGCGGTAGAACTCGTGGTGGAGCTGGGCGCGTGTCTCGCGAAGCGGGCCGCGCTCGCCCGCGGCGTACACGGTCTCGGGGCGCTTGCGCCGAATCTCGTCGGCGACGAGGCCGGCGAAGTTGCGGAGTTGGACGACCTTCGTCTCGTCGTCCGACTCGGGAATCGTCGTGACCGTCGTCTCACCGACCACGTCCTCCTCGTCGAGGAACGTCAGCGTCGCGCGGTCGGCCTCGAAGACGGCCACGACGGCGTCGCAGTTGGCGGTGTTGCAGGTGAGACAGTAGTCTCCCGGCTTCTCTAACGGGTTTCCACACCGCCGACAGTGCATATCGACGTGTCGGGCGTGCGCGTACAAAAGGCCGTTTATGCGGGTCGGGGCGGCCGCGCTGCGACTCCCGGCGCACGACCCGCCCGGCGAAACATATTCGGCCCCGTGTCCGAGAGTCCACTTCGTATGCGCCGCCGCGCCCTTCTCGCGTCGCTGTCGCCGCTCGCGCTCGCCGGTTTCGTCGGACTGGTCGCGCTCGCGCTCGACCCCGAGACGACCGTCCGCCTCGCCACGCAATTGGGCCAGTCGGCGCTCGATACGGGTCTCGCTGTCGCCTCGTACCTCCGCCGGGCCGCGCCCCTCTCGACGGCGCTCTTCGCCGTTCTCGCGTGGGTCGCTGCCGGGAGCTTCCGCGCGTTCGTCGCCCACCGCGACCCCTCGGACACGCGGACGACCGCCGAACTCGTGTTCGCGCTCGTCGCCTCCGCGACCGTCCCGCTCGTCGTCGTCTTCGCCCGCGACAGACCCGTCGTCGTCGCCGGCGCGGGCGTCGCGCTCCT
>NZ_JPES01000045.1:0-37251 GCF_000730175.1 Haloferax sp. ATB1
ACCGTCCGCATCGTCGATCCCGACGAGTGGCGGCATGGCGAAGCGAAGGGTGTCTGCCAGTCACGAAGTGTCCAAGACCTCACCCCACTCGTGGAAGTGAAGGATCGGTCGAATCGCGCAGATCTCGCATCGACGATCATCCACGAGTACGCCCACGCGATTCTGCACTTCGACATTACTGACGCGACCGAGCGGGCGAAACGCGAGGTCGAAGCGGAGGCCGTTGCGTACGTCGTTGGTCGATACCTCGGCTTGGATACGAGTGGGTCGGCGTTCTACCTTGCAGCGTGGCAGGGCGACGAGACAGACGTGCTGCAAGAGCGACTGGGTCGGATTAGCGGGACGGCCGAAGAGATTCTGTCGACACTCGACGCGGTCTGAAATCTCTCATCTGTGGTTCTGCTGTCGCGGCTCTGTTGAACCTCTTTGTCAGCTATATCTTGCCCTGCGACAGAGGGTGTTGAGGAACACTTTACAGGGTGTTGTTTTCGTAGATTCAGCGGTGAATCACCTGAGACATCGAGAAAGCATGCTTATCAGCACCACCAATGGCACAGATATTCTTGAAAATTCTACACTAGAGTTGTATTGTCATCAAAAATCTACCCGCTGCAGCACAGCTATCTAAAGCCAATGTACTTCTGAAAAGTTGGGAAAGGGGACCCAACTAACCCTAAACCGGCCGGGCACCCGGATTAGGGACTTGCCGGTGTTAACACAGAGGCACCCCGGCATTGTGGAGTTCACACATTTATTATTAAATCTATTGATTGAACAGATGTCACTATAACATCTGGAGAAAACCAAACACAGTTGCTCGATACGGTCTCTGTATGTGTCGTTAGTAGAACAGTGAAGTCACCCGCCAGTGCGGGACAGTGTGCGGAGTCACTGTGAACAGGCGGTTCCGATATGTAACCCGTGTTGCTCCCCATAGGAGACGCCGACTGGTACCGTGTTCGTCCCGGAACACGGCGTGGGGACGAAGCGTTTCACCGCGACTTCTGACTCATCGAGGATAGCGTAGACTCGGTCGGGCTGTCCAGTGAACTGCTTCGACTCATCGGCCTTTCCGGAGTCAAGTTCGTAGTGGGTTGAGTACACCGTCTCATCGGTGCCTCGTTTGAAGAACAGGTCCAATGTGATGGCCCGCGAACTGTCGTTTCGGGCGGTGATATCAATCTCGGTGTCGGGCGAGCGGAAGTTACATCCCGTGAGCAGGGCGGTACTTCCACACGCAACAGTGGAGAGGAGGGCACGACGGCGCATACGGAGACGAATATGTCGTCGAGTATATGCTTTCGGGCCCACCGAATGAGAAACTCGTTCTCTGTATTGACTTCGGGACAATCAGGACAGGTCAGCACAAAGAATCCGACCTGATTCTGTGTCACCTGTCACTCCGTTCGACAGCGTAGTTTTTCATGCACCTGAAGGGGTGCGCGCATTGCGCGCTGACTATCATGATTCCTGTACTACCAGAGTTCGATCCACCTACGCGCGTCCTCAAGCGAGCGCAGTACGAGGCGTTTGCATTCGAACTCCTTGACGGCGATGTCCGTGTTCGCAACGAGAGCTATGCCGACCCGGCTGCGCACGAGTACTGCGTTCGAATTCGGGATGGCGTCCCCCATTCGTGTTCATGTCCTGCTGATGCGAGTAGTGACCCCCCGTGTAAACATCGGGTTGCGGTCGCGATTCGCCCACGAATACTCGACCTTGCCGTGCAGATGCGTGTCGTCGCAGATGGTGGTATCTCGTCAAGCGGCGATGACGACACAACAGACCTGCCCTGCGAGTGTGAACAGTTGTCTGAAGCTCTTCCCTGTTGGAACTGCATCGACGCTGGGCGGCGTAATCTGTCTGAGTAGTCGTTGGTGAGGGTTTCGTACGTCACCAATCACCCATCAGTCTTCGGACTGCTGAGACATAGCGTACGCACCAGCAAACTGCTCGCGCATCTCTCGACGGAGCAGTTCACTCATGACTTCGTAGACGACTGGCTGCGGGTACTTCTCGAGGAGGCGTTGGACGTCGGCTGCACATTCGCTTTTTTCAGTCGCGAAGTTCGCAGTCCATGGTGAGCTACTCATATAAGATAGTCATCTGTTGTCTCAGTTAACTGTTCGCCTGGTGAGAGATTCCTACTAACGCAATCCCCAAACTGTGACTCACAGATATCCAGTAACACGAGTATCGAGTGTACGAAACTCGGTGGGCACGAGGCCCACGAGGAAGTTATCAAGGGGTGGGCGCGGATGGCTTGGTACGCGATTTCGCACCCGTTGCAGAACAGGGCGCGTCTTGTGTGACACGACGAGCCTGCAACGGTAATCCGCCTGCGAGCATGTTTGGTGTTGTGGTTCAATCATTTAATGACCGCCAACCAAAGCCAGCCTGTTCGAGACGGCACGGCGTTTTTTGAGCCCCTGACGGGTGCGGGGCGCAGCGTGATGCGTCCCGTGGTGTTCGAGATGGCGATACGAGATGTCTACGAGCGACAGTTCGACGAATCGTGCGGGAAATCCTGTGGAAACGCCTCCTGTCCAGAATGTGGCGGCCAGGTCATTACGGACGCTGGTGAGCGACGGTGTGAGTCCTGTGGACTCATCATCAACGGGCATGGTATCGACCGCGGCCCGGAGTGGCGGTCGTTCGAGCGCGAGGAGCGCAAGCGAGTGGGTGCGCCACGAACGCCGACGCGACACGATCACGGTCTCGCTACTGAAATCGGCCGACATGTCGACGCGAACGGGACACCGATCCCGGGCGAACGACGACAGCAACTCTCCCGACTCCGCACCCAACACAGTCGGAGTCGGTATCAGTCGAGTCGTGAACGTCGGCTCGCGCATGGCTTGGACGAAGTCCGGCGACTCATTGGTGCGCTCGACCTCCCAGACAGTCTGCGTGACCAAGCATGTCGGTGTTTCCGGTCAGCTCAACAGGCGGATTTGCTGCCCGGACGATCGATTGAAGCAGTCGCTGCCGCGAGCGTCCACGCCGCCTGTCGATGTGCAGGGCTTTCGCGGACGCTCGCCGAACTCGTCCCGCTCGCACGGGTGGCTGAATCGCGTGTCCGGTCAGCGTATAACGCACTCAATACAGAACTCGGGCTGCCTGCGAAGCCGGTCACACCGGCTGAGTTCGTTCCGAGAGTGGCGGATGCGCTTGACGTGACAGACCAGATTCGGCGACGAGCACGGTCGTTAGCTGAGGCATCGAGTGATGAGTGGGCTCATCGGGGCGCGAATCCGCATGCAGTCGCGGCAGCGTGTGTGTACACTGCGGCGACTGAGCGGGACTGGTCGCTCACGCAGGCCCGTGTTGCGGCCGTGAGTGATACCTCAACTCAAACGATTCGAACGCACTACCAGACGTTGTGTGAAGCAGATAGGTGAACGTCAACGCTGAGGACGAAGATGACTCTTATCTGAGAGCGAAAACGAGTCACTTGAGATCCTCGGTTGAATCTTCGAGGTCCTCCAAGGTATTGATGATGCAGCGTGCCCAGAGTCGGTTCTTAGGAGGTGAACGAAACCCTTCGCTTGACCGGGTAACATATTCTCATAAATTCAGTTATATATTGTCATAAATGACACTGTCTAGTTAGTAACCTCCTCACCCGGCGTTCGTCCGTCGAGCGCTTGATGCGGTCGGTGGAAGTTATAGTATTGCGCAAATTGTATAAACCACTCGCGGACGCTCCCATGACTGCCCACCCAGGAATTATGGAAGCGGTCGACTCGTATTTTGAGGGTGTCAAACCACTTTTCGATGAGGTTTCGCTCGACGTAGTCAAGCCGGCCGCTCAATTCTAATCGAGAGGGGGCAGTCTGATAGCCATGACCATCAACGAGAAACACCGCATCTGAGAGGTCGTGTTTCTCGAGAGCCGATGGAGGAACGCAGCAGCCGGATCAGTCCCATGCCGTCCAAACAATTCGACGTCAAGAATCAGCTTTGTCTCGATGTCTATTGCAGCGTACAACCAAGACAACTCGCCGTTGATTTTGACAGCGGTCTCGTCGACCGCAACCCGCTTCGGCTTCGCCTCAGGCGGGTTGTGACCGCTGTCAGCTAGTCGATGTACCTACTGCCAAACAACTTGATAAGCCCGTTCAACGCCGAGCAATCGAAGAATTTCTTTTGTCTCAAAGCGAACAACCGGTCGCGTGGAGCTGGACGGCGAACACCCTGACGGGTGTCGCCGTCCGCTCACGCTCCCAAGTTTCTTCTAAATCCGTCGCAAAACACTTACTGAGCAGGTCTGCGAGCTTCATCCCAAATTAACTCAACGACCTGATCGCTTCTCAAACTTGCTTAACTAGACAGTTCCCATAGAGAAAATTTATAATTTTTTAGAATGAAATAATTACGACATGTCGAGCTAATTTCGGTGCGCTAGTAAATAATCATGCTGCTCAAGCAGATGGTAGTCCCAGCGACCGAGTTGACGACAGGTCGTCCGAACGAGTCGATACTAGGAATCACGCAACGGCCCGCGACTGTTCTCGTTCCATGTCACTCAGTTAGTTCAGGACGTGGCCGCAGATAAATGACGCTCTGAAGATTACATTAGTATTCTTGTAATGTGACTCGTGGCTACTGTGGGTCACCACGCGGCTATCCCCACGGCAGTAACTCGTAATGCGACTTCGGCCCGACAGCGCTCGTCAGAAGATGTCGAGAGTAGATTGGGAACCTCGTGTTTCGTGAGATAAAACGAGAAGCTTGGCAGACGGGGGTGACCCACAGATGTCTCGAACCGGCCTCGGTTAGCTTGCTTGTCTGAGGACGAACACAGTCGTTCCCAATTGGGATTCGAACTGGTGTCTCAGAATACGACGCGTCCAATTTCGTGATACGAAACAATAAAGTCCTCCGAGAAACTGATGGTGGTATATGCCACACAAAGCCAAGAATCCCATCAACTCCGATTTGACGTTGCTCGAAATCCTCAACGGACTGGAGGAACTGGGCGGAGGACGTATCCAAGACATCGTCAACGAGACGGGAATCACGAAAAGTACGGTCCACAACCACCTCAGTACGCTCCGTCAGCAGGGGTTCATCGTTAAGGACGGAGACCAGTACTACCTGGGGCTACGGTTCCTCAGGCTGGGGGAGGTTGCACGAAACCGTGGACCGCTGTTCTCGTTCGGGCGCCCGGAAGCGGACAAAGTCGCCAACGAGACGGGAGAACTAACCAACCTATCGACCGTAGAACACGGCCGAGGCGTCTATCTCTACCGAACTCAGAGCGAGCGGGAAGTGCGTTTTTCGACGGCCGCCGGCGAGTACCACGACCTCCACTGCTCCGCGACGGGAAAGGCGATACTCGCCTTCTCTCCGGAGTCGGTGTTAGATGAATTCGAGGACGTCCACGGTCTGACGAGATATACAGAAAACACCATCACGAACCGTGAGGAGCTCGAAGAAAGCCTCGAAACCGTTCGCGAACGCCAACTCGCGTTAGACCTTGAAGAGTACGAGAAGGGACTTCGGTGTGTCGCCTCCCCGATTCTCGACAAGGACGACCGCGCGCTCGGCGCAATCAGCGTCTCCGGGCCGGCGATGAAATTCACCGGAGAGTACTATCGTGAAACGCTCGCAGAAGCCGTCAAAAGCGCAGCAAACGTCATCAGTCTCAACATCACGCGGACCGAGGAGACCTACTAATTACCCGGGATAGGATGTTTCGTGTGACAAAACGTTTCGAAGTACCTTCAGAACTCTGTCTGAGGAGAACATTTATAACGATTGTATCCAACATTGGAATCGTATGGCTGACCAAAGCAAACGACTCGCCGAACGTAGTGAGCAAGCCAGGTCAAATCCCCTCGCAGACCAGCTCAAGGAAGTGCCGGTCATCGACATGGACGTTCACACGTCCTTCAGAAACGAGGAGATCCAACGGGACCTACTGAAACACCTCGACGACCCGTACAAGCGGGAAATCGAGTACTACCTTCAGCCGGGGACGTCATCGTACGACGGGATGTACCCGACAGACAACTACAACCGCGACCTGAGTGGGAAACTCCCGACGGAACTGATGCAGGTCACGGAGCCGAAAGAGGACATCGACGACGTGCTGTCGAGGGAGTTCCACGTCGACTACCCCATCGTCAACATGCTGCCGGAACTCAACATGGTCCGGCAGACCGACAAGGCGATTGCGCTCAACGAGGCAGCCAACAAGGTGCTCGTCGAGCGATTCCTCGACGGACACGACAACTTCTACGGCCTGGCGTCGGTCGTTCCACACGACCCGGCGGCCGCCGCGGAGGAAATCGACCGCTTCGCCAGCGAGGACCAGATCTGCGGCGTGTTCCTGAACTCGACCGGGACGAAGACGCCGCTCGGCGACGAGAAGTACGACCCAATCTACCGCGCGGCGGAGGACAACGACCTCCCCGTCGTCTTCCACGGGGCAGCAGCTCCGGGACTCGCCCTCGATTTCCCCACGCTCCAACACGAACTGCAGACGTACATGGCGAACCACGCGCTCGCACACGTCTACTCGCAGTTCCTGACGCTGACGAGCCTCTTCGAGAACGGGACGCCGGCGAAGTTCCCCGGTGTCGACTTCGTGTTCCAGGAGGCGGGCATCGCGTGGCTCTCGCTCATCTTCCGTCTGAACCGGGAGTACAAGCAGCGCCGGAGCGAGGTTCCGCTGCTGGAGAAGACACCGGAAGAGTACGTTCGTGACCAGTTCTACTTCGCTACGCAGCCGCTCGACGAGCCGAACGACCCGGTCATGATGAAACAGCTCGTGGAGATGTGGGGCGGCGACGTGCTCATGTTCGCGACGGACCACCCCCACTTCGACATCGACAACACGGAAGCGCTGCTGAAATACCTCGGCAACTTCTCCGAGGAGGACCGTAACAAGGTGTTGTACGGAAACTCGGCAGAAGTCTTCGACATCGACGTCTCATGAGCCAGAACGCACAAAATCTTCCGCTCGACGACGACGAACACGTCGTCGCGCGGTCCGACGAACTCACCGACGGCGAACGCGTCATCGCGCTCCTGAACGGAAAGGAAATCGGCGTGTTCAACATTGACGGCGAGCTGTACGCCTACCCGAACTGGTGTGCTCACCAGGGCGGTCCCCTCTGTGAGGGGATGGTGAGCGGGACCGTCGAGGCGGAACACGACCGAGACACCCTCACGACCGAACTCGAGTGGTGTCGAGAGGGAGAGATTCTCAGCTGCCCGTGGCACGGCTGGGAGTTCGACGCCACGACCGGCGACTGCCTCGTCGACGACGGCTGTAAACTCCGGTCCATTCCCGTTCGCAACGAGTCCGGCTACGTCGTCGTCACGCTGTAATCGCCATTTGAGAACCACACCGCACCACGTACCACAACAACCCACACCAACCCAAACCGATGATCAACCAATCCTCCTCAGAGAGAGAACGAGAAGTCGACAAAGAACTGCTCGCCAAATACGAAGACCTGTACACGCCGGCGGTGGCGGACGTGATGCATGAGTACGGCTACGAAGAGCAGACGCTCGACCCTGAAATTACGCCGCTCGACGACGACATGACTGTCGTCGGGAGCGCCTTCCCCATCGTCGGGCGACCGAACCGGAGCGTCAACGCCGACGAAGTCCTCAGGCGCTTCCTCGAGATGCACGAGGACGTCCCCAAAGACGGCGTCATGATCTACGACACCAACGACACGAACTCGGCCCATCTCGGCGAGTTGGAGGTCACCTCGCTCCAACCGTCGGGCGTGGCCGGTGCCGTCATCGACGGCGGCGTCCGCGACACGAGCGTCATCCGGGAGCGCGGCTTCCCCGTGTTCAACCGGTACACCACTCCCGTGGACTGCATCTTCCGCTGGGAGTTGCTCGACTGGGGCACCGACGCGGTCGTCGGCGGAGTCGAAGTCTCGCCCGGCGACATCGTCGTCGGCGACGGCGACGGCGTCGTCGTCGTTCCCCAGGAAATCGCCGAGGATGTCGCCGAGGACGCCCACGAGATGGCGTCGTCCGAAGACGCCGTCCGCGCCGCCCTCGAAGACGGCGTCGAGGCGTTCGACGCCTACGAAGAACACGAGACGTTCTAGGCGTTTCGAGACGACAGCGGAGCGTCCCATAACAACCTGCGAAGGACGACGACGCCGCGACACCCGAATGGGTGAGCACGGAGCAGCACGCTAGTCAGTCGCTCGGAGAGACAGGAGTGCGTCGGGAACTAGTCCGTTCCCGCGAGACCGGATTCCGAGGTCACCTGGCGGCTGCTCCGATCCGCTGGACGGTGGCGAGAGCAGGCATTCATGTTGATTAGATGCTACTTTTGGATGTCCGTGCGCACATTGTCTAAGACGCGTAGCGTTCGCCCAGTTTGGGCGGCAAAAACTGTCTGAGGATAAATTATAAATATCTCCGACCCAGTTCATCAGGATGAATCATGCACAACAGTAGGAGAGCGTTCCTTCAGTCAGCGGGAGCAATCGGTATCGCGAGCATGGCGGGCTGTTCCAGTATCGTAGATGGCGGCGGCAGCGGCGACAGCATCACCATCGGTTCGAAGCAGTTCGCGGAACAGGAGATTCTCGGGCACATGGCAATTGCCGCACTCCGGGAGAACACCGACCTGACGGTCAACGACGAGACGGGACTCGGCGGCACCTCCCAGTGCTTCAACGCGCTCAAGAACGACGAAATCGACTGCTACTGGACGTACACCGGGACGCTCTGGCATCAGATCCTCGGGGAGTCGAACGTCATTCCCGACGGCGAGAAAATATACACCGAGTCGAAAAGCGCAGCCGAAGATGAGTGGGGACTGACGCTGACCGAACCCACGGGGGCTGACGCGTCGTGGACTATCGTCGCCCGGCCCGACTGGGCAGAAGAACACGGTATCCAAACGATCAGCGACTTCGCCTCGTACGTCAACGACGGGAACACCGACATGACGTTCGTGTCCTACACGGAGTACGCAGAGCGGGAGGACGGTCTCCCTGCCCTCATCGACGACTACGGCATCGAGCAGTCCGCGTGGGACGAGGTGAAACTTCGGAAGGTCGGCTACGGCGGCCTGAACTACCAGATTCTCAACGACGGCCAGGCCGTCGCGACTTCGGGCTGGCAAACGCAGCCGCAGATATACAAGTACGACCTCCGCATCCTCGACGACGACAAAGGGCACTTCTCGAAGTACTGGATCGTCCCGATGATCCAGCAGGCTGCCGTCGAGGAGAACCCCGTCGTCAAGGAGACGCTAGACGAGGTGGCACCGAGCGTCACGACCGAGAAAATGCAACAGATGGCGCTCAAGGCCAGTGAGGAAGACAGAGACCCGGCGAGCATCGCCCGTGACCATCTGAGTTCGGAAGGACTCATCTGACATGCCATCGACGACATCCCTCGAAGCGGCTCTCACCACCCTCACGTCGGTGACGTTGAACTCCACGCTCGGAGCGTACCAGTCGTTCGTCGCGCGATACGCTGGCGACCTGCTCGTGTTGACGCTGGAGCACATCGATATCATCGCGATTTCGATGCTGCTCGCGATACCCATCGGTATCTCTCTCGGCGTCCTGATAACGTTCAACGACACCGCGGCTACAGTCGTCCTCTGGCTCGCTGGCGTCGCCATGACGGTGCCGAGCATCGCGCTGTTCGGACTGCTCATCCCCGTCTTCGGAATCGGGGAACCGCCGGTCATCGTCTCGCTGGTGTTGTACTCACAGCTTCCACTCGTCAGGAACACCTACGTCGGGCTCAACGGCGTCGACGACGCGGTCATCCAGTCCGGCCGAGGCCTGGGCATGACTCGCATCGAGCGCCTGCGGCAGATTCAGGTTCCGATGGCGCTCCCGGTCATCATGACCGGACTGCGGAACGCCGTCGTCATCATCATCGGCGTCGCCGCCATCGGGGCGTTCGTCGGAGCCGGTGGATTGGGAGATTTCATCTTCCAAGGTATTCGCGAGCGCAACATTCCGATGATCGTCGTCACGACCGTCGTGCTCGTGGTGCTGACGCTGGCGTTCGATTACTGCTTCGCGGTCAGCGAGCAGTTGTTCAGACTTCGTAACGGAGAGCAGATAGACAAAGCACGACCGACCCGCGCGATTTGGAGGATACTCTCATGAGTCAACACGCAATCGAGTTCGAAAACGTTCGCAAAGAGTATGGGCAGACGGTGGCGCTCGACGGTGTGAGTTTCAGCGTCGAAGCGGGGACGACGACCGTCCTCGTCGGGCCCTCTGGCTGTGGTAAGACGACCACGATGAAGCTCGTCAACCGCCTCGAAGACCCGACCGACGGAACGGTCCGGTTCGAGGGCGAAGACGTACAGAACGTCGAGAAGACGAGTCTTCGGCGAAGCATTGGCTACGTCATCCAGGACATCGGCCTGTTCGACCACATGACCGTCGCGGAGAACGTGGGAACGGTCCCGGGCCTGGCGACTGAAAGACTGGGACGAAGACCGCATCGAGAGCCGAGTCGACGAGCTCCTAGCGCTCATGGATCTCCCGCCGGACCAGTACCGGGAGAACTACCCGCGCGAACTGTCCGGCGGCCAGCGGCAGCGCGTCGGCGTCGCCCGCGCCCTCGCCGCGGACCCGGATCTGATGCTCATGGACGAGCCGTTCGGGGCGCTCGACCCCATCACCCGCGACAACCTCCAAGACGAGTTCCTCGAGATTCAAGAACAGATCAACACCACGATTCTGTTCGTCACCCACGACATCGACGAGGCGCTGAAGATGGGGGACAAAATCGCAATTTACGACGTGGGCGAAGTCGTCCAGTACGACACGCCCGAGAACATCCTCGAGAACCCGGCGAACGAGTTCGTCGAGGACTTCATCGGGTCGAACCGCGGCCTGAAGAAGCTGCAGGTGCTGCCGGTCGAAGACGTCATGGACACGGACGACTCGCTCGTCGGAACGTCCGTGTCCGAACTGCCCCGAGGCGGGTCGGAACCCGAGTCGGCCGCGGCGGACGGTGCGGGAGCACCGCCGCACGTCGCCCCCGGTCAGAGCGCCGAGACGGCGCTGTCAGTGCTGCTTGAATCCGAGTGCGATGACCTCCCGGTCGTCCGAGACGGCAGCGTCGTCGGGACAGTGAACCTCGAACACCTCCACCACAGTAAGTCGCAGCGGGGGGAACTCGCGCATGAGTAACCTGCTCGTCGAGGCGACGAACTACCTGCTCAGCAACTTCGACACGTTCGTCGACCTGCTTCGCGAGCACCTCATCTTGGTGCTCGTCGCGCAGGTCGGTGCGATACTCGTCGCGGTGACGGCAGGTATCCTCGCGACGCGAAACGAGCGAACGAAGACGTGGGTTCTCTCGTCGGGGAACATCTCCCAGACGGTCCCACCGCTGGCCGTCATCGCGCTCGTCTTCCCGTTCGTCGGTATCGGCTTCAATTCGGCGTTGCTCGCGATGTGGGTGTACGCGCTGTTACCCATCATCACGAACACCATCGCCGGCATCGAAGACGTCGACGAGGGAACCATCCGAGCGGCGAAAGGGATGGGGATGACGGACTCGGAAATCCTCCGTCAGATCCAACTGCCGTTGGCCGTCCCGGTCATCTTCGCGGGAATCAGGACCAGTACCGTGATGAACGTCGGGACTGCGTACCTCGCTATCTTCATCGGTGCTGGGGGACTCGGCGACTGGGTCGTCACTGGTATCCAACTGTTCAACACGCCGCAGATTCTCGCCGGTGCGATTCCGGGCGCGGTGTTGGCGATTTCGCTCGACACCATTCTCGGCGTCGCCGAGCGGAATCTCGACACGCAGACCACGCAGAGCGGTGGTGCGGTCGCAGAGGCCTGAGGCGACCCCAATCGAACCGGTCCCCGATACTGCCGCCAGTTGTAGACGCTCTTACTCGCGTCGCCCGAGCCACACCAGCGGTATCGCTGCGAGTCCGAAGCCGACGAGTAGGCTCGCGAACGCCGCTGTGTAGCCCAGTCGCGTGGCCGCAGTCCCGATGTACGCGGGCCCGAGACTGCCGACGGCGAAGTACACCGTTCTGAGGACGCCGAGGTCGCCGCCGATCGTCTCCGTCGCCAGCACGTCGCTAAGATAGACGTACATGACTGGCCAGATGGCGGTGATAGCGATGGCGTAGGCGATGAGTCCAAGCCCGACGCCGACAGTAGAGTCGACGAGCACGAGCGTGGAGAGCCCGACGACGCCGAATCCCATCGCGGCGACGCCCATTCCGGTGGGAGACCACGCGTCGCTGAGCGTGCCGGCGACGGGCGTAACCACCATGCCGACGACGAACATGCTCGCGAAGGCGACCGTCGCCTCGAACGACGTGAAGGATTTCACCGCCTGCAGATACGCCGGGAGGAAGCTCGCGCTGCCCTGCCAGAGAAACATCGAGACGGACATGACGACGAGGACAGCGTACGTCTCGCGCTCCCGAAAGAGCCGAGAGCACACCGCTTTGAGGTCGAGCGTCACGCGCGAGACGGCGTAGTCGCCGCAGTTGAGTCTGTGTGTGCCAGCCCCGACGAGCGCCAGCAACACGACGACCGGAACGAATGCGTCTCGCCATGTGAACGTCCCAACGATGGCGACGGCGAGCACCGCCGACAGCGCGCTTCCGAGGTTGACGGCCGCGTCTCGGACGCCGAACGCGCGACCGCGGTTCTCTTCGAACTGGGTCTGCAGCAGGACGAACCCGGCGGGTTCGAACAGCCCGTATCCCGCGCCGATGAGGCCGAGTCCCGCGACGAACACCGGGAACGTCGTCGCCACCGCCAAGACGAGGAATCCGAGAATCATCACGCCTTGGCTGCCGAGCAATACGACGCCGGCCGAGAGGCGGTCGGAGTACCGACCGCCGGGGAACTGCGCGGCGGCGTTGCATGCCCACATGAACGAGATGGACACGCCGGCTTCGGCCGCGCTGACGCCGAAGTAGTCGATTATCTCCGGGAGCATCGGTGCGACGACGAGCAGACCGGAGAGCGACACGACGATTCCGAGCGCGTGGAGGTTCAGTTGTCTGCCGTTGTAACCGCGAAACGTCTCTAGCATTGGTGTGGGTGTGTCATGGTGTCTGGGTGAATGTCGGTGAGCCTCGGTCGCCGTCGAGGGCGGGAAGCGAACTGCTCGGTCGGTCGAGGAGGCAGCCACCGTGCGGTAGGAACCCCGCCCAGAGCGTGGCGAGACGAGCGACCGGTCTCAGGCACTGCTTGCAACGTGTTATATCTGGGTCTACGGCGCTGGCAATTAAAATTGCCGAGTGGGACGTGCGGTCACTCTCGCTCGGCGACCACGTCCTCGACGAGCGATTTGAACGACGACGACGTGATGGAGAAGACGGTGTTCGCGCTGCTGTCGCGCGACCGGTGGACCGACTCGATTGGTTCGCCATCGAGCCGTATCTCCCACGTGCTCAGTTTCGACGGCGACGGGTCGACGAGTCGGATGTTGCAGCCGTGGTTCGCTTCAAGCTCCTCGACGACCGTATGGACGTAGACGTCGTCTTCGAACTTCGGTGCGTCGTAGCCCGGGAGGTCGAGTTCTTCGCGAATCTCTACGTTCTCGTCCCACCACGGCGGAACGTCGTCAGGCCGGTCAGTGTCAGAGTTATCGGTCATACGTAGACACTGGTCAAGCGACCGCAAAGAAACTTCGCCTCGGTCCGTGGCTGCTTCCGAGGGGCAAAGCGTTATATCCTGCTCGTTGGTAGTTGGTGTCGTGAGTCATAGTAGCACGTTTGAGATGGGTATCGGAACGTGGTACCCGGACCAACGACAGCGATGCGTCGACAGTGTTCTCACCGCGCTCGACGAGGGGTATCGATACGTAGACACCGCACAGCAGTACGGCACAGAAGAGTACGTCGGTGAAGCCATCCGACAGTCGGACGTTCCGCGCGAAGAGGTGTTCGTCGCGACGAAAGTCCGGCCGAGCAACCTCAGCTACGACCGCGTACTCGAAAGCACGAAAGAGAGTCTGGACGCGCTCGGCATGGAGTCTATCGAGCTACTGTACGTCCACTATCCGCTGAAGGCCTACAACGTCGAAGAGACGATGGCGGCGTTCACGGAACTGTACGAGCGGGGACTCATCGACAACGTGGGGCTCAGCAATTACTCGATACCGTTGCTCGACGAGGCGATGGAGGCCCTCGGCGCCCCTGTCTTCGCCCATCAGGTCGAGATGCATCCGCTACTGCAGCAACAACACCTCCTCGAACATGCCCAGCGACACGACTACTGGCTGGTCGCGTATCGCCCGCTCGTCGGGGGCGACGTGATGGAGGTGCCGACGCTCGTCGATATCGCCGAAAAGTACGACGCGACGCCGACGCAGGTGAGTCTGGCCTGGCTGTTGAGCAAAGACCGGGTCGCGGCGATTCCGAAGGCGACGGGCGACCACGTCGCAGAGAACTGGGCCGCTCGACAGTTGGACCTCACGGCCGAAGACATCGCCGAAATCGACGCCATCGGTGAGGAGAGGCGAACCGTTACGCGCGAGTCGAGTCTGATGATTCACGACGAGCGGATGCCCTGGGAAGAAGTGTAACGGGCCTTCGAGACGGCTCCCAAGCGGTTATCGCCGATTCACGGGGGTCGGTCGGGTTCCGCTCAGTAGGAGACGCGGACTACGACGGTCCGACACCCCATAGAATTAAGTCGGTTAATCATGCATATTCAGTTGTATTATGAGCGGTAAGACCGTAGTCCTTGGCGGCTCCGGAGCGATGACCTCCGCCTGCGTGTACGACCTGTATCAGACCAGTGACTTCGACGAAATCGTCGTCGCGGATGCGGACGAGAAGAACGCCCGTCGGCTCGTCGAACTAATCGACGACGACCGTGTCACGTTCGAACCCGTGGATGCGACGAGCGCGGACGATATCGCCCGTGTCCTTGACGACGCGGCATACGTGGTGAACGGACTCCCGTACCAGTTCGAAGAGAATGTCCTCGACGCTATCGTTGAGGTCGGCGACCTCACCGGCGTCGACCTGAACGCCTTCGACTTCGACGCCGTGCTGAGTCGATCCGACGAGTTCGAAGCGGCGGGCTGTTCGCTGTGGTTCGCGAACGGTGGCCTCGTCAGCACTATCGCGCTCGGCATGGTCGGCTGCGACGAGTTCGACGACGTCGACGACGTGAACTTCTACTGGGGGATGTGGCGGCTCCTCAGCCAGACGACCGCCGGACTCACTGACACCGTCACTTACGAACACGACCCGAACGTCGACGAGCGGGCCCGCTGGGAAGACGGAGCGGTCATCAACGACCTCCCGCCGTTCTCCCAAGAACGGACGTTCGAATTCCCCGACCCCATCGGCGAACAAGAGACGTACGTCATCTCCCATCCCGAACCCATCACGTTCCCGAAGGCACCCATCGCACAGGAGACGAACGTCGACCGAATCATCACCCGCGGCATCTGGCACGAGGAGTGGGCCGAGTACGAGCGGACGCTCCACGCGATGGACGCGTTCGACGCGGACCCACTCGAAGTCGAGGGCGGAACGGTCGACCCGCTCGAAGTGGCCCAGTCGCAAGTCAAGCGCGCCGGCCGGCAGCGAGACGCCGAGTGGCAGGCCCCTGAGGAACTCTCCAGCGAGACGGAGTGGACGCCACAGACGATTCTCTCGTCGGAAGTTACGGGAACGGCGGCAGGAGAAGCGGGGACAGCGGTCTACCACTTCGAACAGCCGTTCCCGTTCTTCGACGGCAACGAAATCTCGATGATGCGGGAGTACGGCTGCTACGTCGGTGTGCCGCTGTCGGTGACGCTCCAACTCATGGCCGAGGGTTCCGTGGACAAGGACGGGATCTTCGTGACCGAAACCAGTGGGATGGACGCCGAGCGGTACTTCGAGATGATGGAAGCGCGCGGCTTCGAACTGACCGAAGAACAGACGCCGCCCAAGCAGGCTGCGACGTCCACGTAAGCGAACGCACCGAGCGCATCGGTATCGCTCGCTCCCCCACTTGATTCGACATTTGTCGTATAAAGATTTAACCTACTGTCGATACGACGTGGACCTGTATGCGATGTCCAAACTGCGACGAAACCCTCGTCGCCGTCGAGACGTACCACGACAGAGAATTTGTTTGCCGAACGTGCGAGTACTACCTCCCACGGGGGTCAGATTGACCGGATGAGTGCCGCTTTTCTCGGATACCGGCCGACTGCGAAGGAGGTTCGTGAACACGGTTTCTTCCGGTCGAGTTCCGTCCCAGAGAGGCAAAGAATCAATACCGACCGTCCTTGATATACCGGAGGCACACGCTATGTCAAAGACAGTTCTCTTCGCGTTCGGGTCGATGGCGCTCTACGCGGGCTGGGCGTTTCTCGCCAAAGTCGCGACGAAGTCGCTTCCGGCGGAGCAAGCCGTCATCTACACGTACGTCGCCGGGCTCACGGCCGCCGCCTCGTACCTCCTTTGGCGCGGTGGCCCGGTCGTCGTCTCCACGAGGGGAATCGGGTTCGCGCTCGTGGGAGGACTGTTCCTCGGGCTCGGAACGATCAGCTACTACGTCGCGCTCAGTCAGGGCTCCGCCGCCGTCGCGACGAGTATCAGCGGGATGTACCTCCTCGGGACAACTCTCCTCGCGGTCGTCTTTCTGGAGGAGTCGCTCGGACAGGTCAAAATCGCGGGCATCGCGCTGGCGGTCGGCGCAGTGATACTGCTCGCACAGTAGTCGATGCGGAGCATACCGCCTTCCAAGGAAATTTGGTGTCCGACGTTCATACGTGAGATATGACGGTCGTAGTTGCAGTCGACGACTCGAACCGAGCAGCAACCGTTCTCGCGCGGGCGTCGGCCCTCGCCGCGGATCTCGACGAACCGCTCCACTCGCTTCACGTGCTCCAGCGCACGGATCTCGTTGACACCCTCGAAAAGGAGGTTGAGGGACAAGCGGTCACCGAGAACCGCGAGGTCAAACGCGTCGGGGCGGAGATTATCGAGCGGGCGGCAGCGAACGGGGAACTCGAACACGACACAGCGGAGATAGAGAACGTCGTCCGCGTCGGCGACCCGGCGGAGCAGATCACGACGTACGCGGACAACGTTGACACCCGATACATCGTCGTCGGGGGACGACGCAGGTCGCCGACGGGGAAGGCCCTGTTCGGAAGCGTCACGCAGCGCGTGATGCTCAGTTCCACGGTGCCGGTGCTCAACGTCCCAACAGGAACCGAATAGCGGTACGCACCACTCCGAGACCGCCGACGTAACCCGCAAGAGAGACACAGCGACCGCGATAGCCGCGATGCCCACGACGGCTCCCAGATTGACGAGACCGCCAGATATTATAATGAGGGTTCTGTGGATGAGAGTACATGCCGGCGTTCAATAACTACTGTAACGGCAAGTGGACAGGCTCTGAATCAGGCGAGACGTTCGAGGTGCGGAACCCCGCGGACCCGGACGACGTAATCGGCGAGTTCCCGTCGTCCACGGCCGGCGACACCCGAGATGCAGTCGATGCCGCGGTCGCAGCCCAAGCGGCGTGGGAAGACACCCCAGCGCCCGAGCGCGGTGCGATTCTCCGCCGCGCTGCGTCGCGTCTCGAATCACGGTCCGACGAAGTCGCCGAGTTGCTCGCTCGCGAGGAGGGGAAAGCGCTCCCCGAGGCGACGGGCGAAGTCGGCCGGGCTGTCAACATTCTGTACTACTTCGCCGAGAAGGCGTTAGACCTGGGCGGCGACGTCAAAGCGTCGAGTTCACGGGACACGCGCCTCGAAACGAAGACTGAGCCGCTAGGAACGGTCGGACTGATCACGCCGTGGAACTACCCCATCGCCATTCCGACGTGGAAGCTCGCGCCCGCGCTCGTCACCGGGAATACCGTCGTTCTCAAGCCCGCGTCTCGGGCGCCCGCCGTCGCACACGAAGTTGCCAAGTGCCTCGACGAAGCCGGTCTTCCGGACGGCGTGCTCAACGTCATTACCGGTTCAGGCAGCGAAGTCGGCGGCACGCTCACGACCCACGACGAAATCGACGCGATTTCTTTCACCGGGAGTACGGTCGTGGGACAGCAGGTCGGCGAGACGGCCGCGGCGGACGGCAAGCGCATCCAACTCGAGATGGGCGGGAAGAACCCGACGGTCGTGATGCCGAGCGCCGACGCCAGCACCGCCGCGGAAATCGTCTCTGACGGCGCGTTCGGCGGAACCGGACAGGCCTGTACCGCGGCGTCCCGAGCCATCGTCCACGAGGACGTCTACGACGAGTTCGTCGACGAACTCGTGGCCGCTGCGGAGGACATTAGCATTGGACCCGCACTGGACGGCTACGACATGGGGCCGCACGTCAGTAAATCCGAACTCGAGGGGACGCTGGACTACATCGACGTCGGCGTCTCGGAGGGAGCGACTCTCGAAACCGGTGGGTCCGTTCCCGAAGCACCGCGCCACGAGTCGGGTTACTTCGTCGAGCCGGCGGTCTTTTCGGACGTGTCCAGCGAGATGCGTATCGCGCAAGAGGAGATATTCGGTCCGGTCGTGGGCGTCATTCCCGTGAGTTCCTACGAGGAGGCGGTGACACTCGCCAACGACACGAAATACGGACTCTCCGCCAGTATCGTCACACAAGACCTCAGCGAGGCCCATCAGTTCGCCGACGACGTCGAAGCCGGCGTCGTCAAGGTCAACGAGAAGACGACCGGCCTCGAACTCCACGTCCCCTTCGGCGGCATGAAGGCGTCGTCGAGCGAGACGTGGCGCGAACAGGGTGACGCCGGCCTCGACTTCTTTACGACGTCGAAGACGGTGTACCTCAACTACTGAGCCCGGTTCCGGGTTCGCGCGCCCCGCACTTCCCGCTGTTTTTACTTTTCTTTCCAACTACGCTGAGCGTCGCGTCCGCATTCGACAGGGTACTAACACGGCGAGACCACGGGACGTCGGCGAGCCGTTCTATGACATCGAACGAGTTTGTGCCTGCCGAGCGACCGTTTGGCCGCCAATTCCATTACAACGTTATGTCTGTAAAACGTGTCCGTACCAAAACAACAGTCCACGAGAGGTGCAAAAATCGTTACCGAAGGCGTCGATAACTTTTCAAACAGGCGTTCGACCACGCTGAACGATTATCGGTTGGGAAACATTCTATGGGCTGGACGCGGTAGAAGTCATATGACCGAGAAAGCGACCCGGCCGATACGGTCGGACGAAACGCTGCTGGCGATACTCGAGGCGCTGGAAGAGCGGACGACCCCGAGCGTCAGTGACGTGGCCACGTACGCGGGAGTCTCGAAGAGCACGGCTCACAACCACCTGAGTACGCTCCGCGAACACGGCTACGTAGTCGACGGCGAGCGGGGCTACGAACTCAGCCTCCGGTTTCTGGAACTCGGCGAGAGCGTCCGCATGAACACGGAGATATATGAGGTCGCTCGGCCGCACGCCGACGAACTCTCCCGGGAGACCGGGCTACTCGTCAACATCAGCGTCGAGGACCGGGGAAAGGGCGTGTACCTCTACCGGACGAGAGGCGATGACCGCATCCGCCTGTCGACGCGAGCCGGCGAAGTTCACGAGCTACACTGCACCGCCACCGGAAAGGCGATTCTCGCGCACTTGCCGGAGCGTCGGGTCGAATCGATTCTCGACCGGCATGGCCTTCCGAAGCGGTCGGAAAACACGATAACGGACCGCGAGACGCTCCGCTCGGAGTTAACCGAGATACGCGAACGAGGATACTCGGTAGACGACGAGGAGTACGGACAGGGGCTGCGGTGCGTCGGGGTTCCGGTCCTGAACGGCGATGACGCGGTCATCGGGGCGTTGAGTGCGTCGGGGCCCGCGACGGAAGTCGTCGGTGAGCGGTTGACGACGGAGCTTCCCACGCGCCTCAAGCGGGTCAGAAACCGGATCGAGTTGAATCTCCGCGATTACTGATGCGCAGGGCTCTCGTTCGTCGCTCTCACGGGTGCGCTCGAAACGCCGGAGGTGCGGTCGGCGGTAGATTGATACATCGGCCCTCGAAACGTCTCCGGTATGGCTGGAAACTCTCTCCGCGAGCGGATTGTAGACGGCGATTCCGTCCTCGGTACGTTTCAGATCGTGAACTCGATGATGGTCTCCGAAATCGCGACTGTGGCGGGGTTCGACTTCGTCGTTATCGACCAAGAACACGGCCCCGCCACCGCACAATCGACAATGCGCGCCTGTGCCGGCGCGCAGTCGCAGGGCGGAGCGGCGGTCGTCAGGGTCCGGGAGAACGCGCCGGGCGAAATCCAGCGGGCCCTGGACATCGGCGCCGACGGCGTGCAAATTCCGCAAGTGGAAACCGCGGACGACGCTCGACACGCGGTGAACGCGGCCAAATTCCACCCAGTAGGTGAACGCGGGCTCTCGCCCTACGGTCGCGCCGGAACGTACGAGGGCGGACCCGAGTTCGAATCGACACAGAACGAAGAGACGGTGCTGGCGTTGCAGGTAGAGGGCGTTAAAGCGGTCGAGAACGTCGATTCCATCCTCGACGTCGACGGTATCGACGTCCTGTTTCTGGGACCGTACGACCTCTCGCAATCGCTTGGCGTCCCCGGCGACGTGCAGCACGATGACGTCGTCGAGACGATGCGGTCCGTCGTCCGCAAAGCCAGGGACACCGACACGGTCGTCGGAACGTACGCCGACACGCCAACGCAGGCGCGGAAGTGGCTCGAGACGGGCGTCCAGTACGTCACGCTCGCCGAGGACGCCCCCGTTCTCCGCGACGCCTTCGCGGAGCTGGCCGGCGCGGTCGAGCGCTGAGCGGCCTCGACACGGCAGCGGCCGCTCTGCGCGATCGTCAATTTGAGTGAGAATACAAAGGATTTAAATATATAAACATTGACCACACATAGTGTATGTCAGGTATTAACAGGCAGTTTGTGGGAACTGCGGAACGCGTACTCCGTCACCGAGTCGCGAAGACGCAGAAGATGGTCCACCGACTCGGGCCAGCGCGCAGTAACTTCACCCGGACGTAACTATTCCAATGACAGGCTCACCAATCCGCGATGAGATCACCAACCTGTACGACGAGATTGACACCCCCGTGTTCGCGATCGGGGTCTTCCTAACGGGCGTTCTCGTCTCGGCGTTAGCCTTTTATCCGAAAGCGTCGAGCACCGTGATCGAGAACGTCAACAAGGTCATCACGACGAACCTCTCGTGGTACTTCCAGGGGTTGATCTTCGCGCTCGTGATATTCTTCCTGTTCGTGATGATCAGTCCGTGGGGGGAGATTAAATTAGGCAAACCGGACGAGCCGCCGGAGTTCAGCTACGGGTCGTACATCATGATGGTGTTCGCGGCGACGTTCGGTGCGGGCATCGTGTTCTGGGGGGCTGCCGAGACGCTGTCTCACTACGAGACCGTCCCTCCGCTCGTGAACGCGCAACCACAATCAGTCGGTGCGATGATCGGTGCGATGCAGTACACGATGTTCCACTGGGGCATCTCGCCGTGGGTCAACCACATGATACTGTCAGTCCCGCTCGCCTACTACGTCCACCGCAAGGACGCCCCGATGAAGCCTTCCTCGGTGTTCGTACCGATTCTGGGCGTGAACAACTTGGATAAGACCTGGCTGAAAGTCGTTGACGTCATCGCCGTGGTCGCTGCGGCCGGCGGCGCGACGGTGACGGTCGGCCTCGCTGCCCAGCAGTTCATCACCGGCCTCTCGTACAATTACGGCGTGTCGGTCGGCGACTTCGGGATTATCGCCCTCGTGACGGGGCTGACGGTCGGGTACACCGCTTCGGCCGTGTTGGGAATCGAGAAGGGGATAAAGCGAGTGTCCACGTTCAACGTGGTGCTCTTCCTGTTCATCCTCGTCTGCATCCTCGTCTTCTCACCATTCGCGTCGATATTCAACCTCGGGACCGCGGGGATAGGGAAGTACATCGCGAACTTCGTCGATATGTCGCTGTACGTCAACGTGGGTGGCGGGCAGTCGTGGGTCGGTTCGTGGACGGTATTCTACTGGGCGTGGTGGATTAGCTTCGCGCCCATGACCGGTATCTTCATCGCGCGCATCAGCCGCGGTCGGACGCTCAAGCAGGTCATCTTCGGCGCGATGGTCGGCGGTACCGCCGCGACGCTCCCGTGGTTCGTCACCATGGGCGGCTACTCCATGCTGCTCCAGCACTCGGGGCAGGTCGACCTGCTGTCCATTATCGATTCCTACGGAATTTCGGTGGCTACCTACCCGATTTTAGCGCAACTGCCGTTCGGGGAACTGTTCGTCGTCCTGTTCTTACTGCTCGTGTTCACCTTCCTCATCACGACCATCGATTCCGCGACGATCAGCTTGGCCATCCTTACTACTAGCGGGGGAACACAGCACCCGTCAATCGCCAACCGGTTCGTCTGGGGTGCGATTATCGGACTGCTCACGTCGCTTCTGTTGGTTATCGGCGGCGTAGGAATCCTCCAGAACTTCACGATTATCGCAGGGCTCCCGATGGCGCTTCTCGCCTTGGTGACGGTGGTCGGGTTCGCGTATCAGCTAGAGAAGAGCCGTCCCGTCCTACTCACGCGCGAGGAAGACTGGGGGTCGTCGAACGCACTCGTTAACTGGGTTTCGTCGGCGAAACCGTCACAAAGTAATTCTGATAAGAGTACGGATAATGATTAGTCAAGTAGCGGTAACGAACCGGATTTGATGTTGTTCGGGACTCCGCTCAGCCCCAGTCAATCGTTTTCCCACACCATCGGGGACGAACCGACCGTACAACGACCGTGGTGTTGTTAGTATCGTCGACAACTGTCTGGGGTTGGTGGAGTCACCTCGACTATGACGCCTCGTGAACAAAGCACTCGTTTGACGGGTCAGCGCTGATTTCCACAGAGGAGGTTGAAAAACTAAGTCTGTCATTCTGAGTTTTGGTTCGAAGGGTCTTCGGTAGTAAATCGATCACGTCCGAAAAAAGCGACCTATCCACGGTTTGGAAGTTTGGGTTTTGTGGTACTGTCTAGTTAAGCCGGTTAAAGGAACGAACAGATCGTTGAGTGAGTCGGTCAAGATGCTCGCAGACTTGCTCAGCGAGTGCTTTGCGGCGGATTTAGAAGAAACTCGGGAGCGTGAATGGACGGCGACACCCGCCAGGGAGATTACTTAGAGAGACAAAAAATTCTTCGAATACTCGGCGTTGGACGCTCTCATCAAGCTATTTGGCAGTTGGCACATCGACTGGCTGATAGCGGTCACAACCCGCCTGAGGAGAAGCCGACGCGGGTTGCGGTCGACGAGACCGCTGTCAAAATCAATGACGAGTAGTCTTGGTTGTACGCTGCAATAGACACCGTGACAAAGCTGATTCTCGATGTCGAATTATTTGGACGACATGGTACCGACCCAGCTGCTGCGTTTCTCCATCGACTTTCCGAGAAACATGATCTCTCAGATCCTGTATTTCTGGTTGATGTCTACGGCTATCAGACTGTTGTCTCTCGATTAGGATTGAGCGGTCAGCTTGACTACGTTGATCGAAACCTCATCGAGAATGGTTTCACACCCTCAAATTCGGGTCGACCGCTTTCATAATTTGTGGGTGGACAGTCACGGAAGCGTCCGTGAGTGATTCATACAATTTGCGCAATACTATAACTTTCAACGACCGCATCAATCGCTCAACGGACGAACGCCGGGTGAGGAGGTCACTAACGAGACAGTGCCGCTTTATTGAAATGACCAAGAGCCAACAATTCTTGGCTCTCGGCCGTTAAATACAGAGCCTGAGTTCATCGCTGGCACTCACCAACGTTTAGCCCTCATTGACAGCTCTCTTACTAATACAAGGACCGATAATGGTCCAGCATGCTCGAACGTTAGTCGGCGGGATGAGGACGCTCTGATGCGGACAAGCCCGGAAGCGAGGGAAGCTCTAGATCCACCCGTCGGAGGAACTGGGCGTTGATTGCCACGATCACCGTCGAGAGCGACATCAACAACGCACCCACTGCCGGCGAGAGCAGGATCCCGATTGGGGCCAGCACGCCAGCGGCGAGTGGGATGGCGAAGACGTTATATCCGGCCGCCCAGACGAGGTTCTCCTGCATCTTCCGATAACTCGCCTTGCTCAGTTTCACGAGGCGGACTACGTCCGTCGGATTGTTCTGGACGAGGATGATGTCCGCCGATTGTACCGCGACGTCCGTCCCGGAACCGATAGCGATGCCGATGTCGGCCCGGGTGAGCGCCGGCGCGTCGTTCACGCCGTCACCGACCATTGCAACGAGATTCCCCCGCTCTTGCAGCTCTTGGACCTTCTCATCCTTGTCTTCGGGGAGGACCTCGGCGAACACCGTGTCGATGCCGAGTTCGTCGGCGACCGCATTAGCGACATCCTCGGAGTCACCGGTGAGCATCGCAACCTCGATGCCGAGTTCGTGAAGCGCATCGACGACGTGATAGCTCTCCTCCCGTATCACGTCCGCCAAGGCGAACGCCGCGACGAGATCGCCGTCGCGGATCAGGTATACCACGGTGCGTGCATTCTCGCCGGAACGCTCGGCAAACGTTCGTAGTTGATCGGGAACCTCGCTCTCCAAGGTCGAAAGGAGGTTCGGTCCACCGACGTGGACGCTCTGCCCATCGACGCGTGCCCGAACCCCCCGTCCTTTGATCGCCTCGAAGTCGGCCGCCCGGGGACTGGCGACATCGCGTTCGTTGGCCGCCTCACGGATGGCCTCGGCGATCATGTGCTCGGAGTCGGCCTCGACGGCCGCCGCTAACCCTAGCGCCTCTTCTTCGGTCACACCCTCGACGGTCTCGATGTCTACGACGCCCTGCTCGCCCTCGGTGAGCGTTCCCGTCTTGTCGAAGATGATCGTATCGAGCTCCCGTGCTTGTTCCATGGCGATGCGGTCCCGGATGAGCATCCCGTTGCGAGCGGCCAGCGATGTGTTTATCGCCACGACCAGCGGGATTGCGAGCCCAAGCGCGTGTGGACAGGCGATGACCAGCACCGTGACGACGCGCTCGATCACTTCGGCATTGAATGAGATGGCGACGGTCCAGGCGACAGCGGTCACGACGGCCGCACCCAGAGCGACGTAGAATAGCCACCCCGCTGCCCGGTCAGCGAGCATCTGCGTCTTCGACTTACTCTGCTGAGCGTCTTCGACGAGCCGCATAATGCCGGCCAGTGTCGTTTCGTCGCCAGTCGCGTCGATGCGGACTCGGAGGCTGCCGTCCCCGTTGACCGTCCCGCCGATGACCTCGTCGCCGGGCGCCTTCGAGACGGGCTTGGATTCGCCGGTGATCATCGCCTCGTTCACGTCGGAGTCGCCCTCTTCGACAACGCCGTCGGCTGGGACGCTCGCCCCCGGACGGACGAGCACGAGATCTCCCTCTTCGAGCTGGTTCACGGGGACCTCCTCAGTGTCACCTGATTCAGTGATTCGCTCGGCCGTATCGGGCATTAGCTTCGCCAGTTCATCGAGTGCGCTGGAGGCTCGCCGGACCGACCGCATCTCGATCCAGTGGCCCAGCAGCATGATGTCGATCAGCGTCACGAGTTCCCAGAAGAACGCTGACTGGGTCGGGAACACGACGCTCGCAAGACTGTAGACGAAGGCGACGGTGATCGCCATGGAAATGAGCGTCATCATTCCGGGCGAACGGTCTCGCAGCTCGGGGACGGCCATCTGCAGGAAGGGAATCCCACCGTAGGCGAACACGATCACCGCGAAGACAGGATTAATCCACTCGCTGCCGGGGAACGCTGGAACCGAGAATCCGAGCCACCCTTGAAGGGTCTCGCTGTACAGGAGGACCGGAATCGAGAGCAGTGTCGAGATGAAGAACCGCCGCCGGAACATCTGCTCGTGGCCCTCGTGCATCCCACCGTGGTCGCCATGGCCGTTGTCTCCACTGTGATCGCCATGACCATCGTGGGCAGTCTTTGATACTTCTGCCTCCTCTTCCAACATCTCCTGCTCAACGTGTGATTCCTCGTGATCTACGTTCTGCCGAGCTGAACGTCCATCAGGTTGGTTCTGATCCGAACCTGAGGGCATCTCGTCTCCATTCTCGTCAGGATTGTGGTTATCGTGATTTGTCATTTGGTGTCTCCGTTTAGTGGAGCAATTTCATCTGTAACCTGGCCAGTGGTTCGGATCCGCTCATTCATTCACCTATACGGCTCCATTTATATGCCATCTTTGCCTAGCAGATATAGGAAAACCTCTCTCTGAAGTTTCCGAATTAAGGAAAACAGGTATTTGGATGCGCAATCTAATCACCGCATGCGCACCTTAGACGACACGGACTTCGAAATCCTTCGGCTTCTCACCGAAGATGCACGCCGGCCCTACCGTGAAATCGCCGACGCCGTCGATCTCAGTTCACCGTCGGTGTCTGACCGCGTTAGTCGGCTACAAGACATGGGAATAATCCGGCGGTTCACGCTCGATCTCGACCGTTCAAAACTCCGTGGCGGTGTTCCCGTTCTCGTTGAACTCGCAGTCCAACCCGACATGGTCGATGACATCCGGGATACCCTTGCACTGGCAGATGGCGTTGAGCACGTGTTCACGGCCTCTGATCCTCGCATATTCTTCCAGTCCCGTCTCCCGAACGCAGATGTTCGGACATTCTTGGTGGACACGTTCGATAAAGAGGAGTGGGAAACGATTACGGATTACGAGGTCGTCGTCCTCACGAGCGCCGACTGGACACCCCAAGTCAGTGGTACCGACCTTGCAGTCACCTGTGCCCAGTGTGGCAACGACGTGAGTGAGGACGGTGAGACGCTCGAAATCGACGGCAGTTTGTACTATCTCTGTTGTCCCTCCTGTCTGGAGCAGTTCAAATCCCGGTACGATCAGTTCAGCGCGAACGCCTGACTGAGTCACTTCCCCTCCTCTTTGAAGGCGCTCCTTACAACCTCATCTAAGGATACGAGACGAAAGGGATAACCAACCGGTCAAGAGTAGCAAACGTATGCAGAAGGTTACGCTCGATGACCTAGAGAACAATCCGATGAATGCCGACGTAACGAAACACGCGACGGAACCGCTGAACCTCAATAATCTGGCCCTTAACTACTTCGAACTTGAACCGGGCGACGAGTTTTCCGGCGGGTTGCACACGCATATGAACCAAGAAGAGGTCTTCTACGTCGTCGAGGGGACTGCGACGTTCCGTACAAAAGACGACGAAACCGCCGTTGAAAGCGGCGAAATAGTTAGATTCGAACCGGGAGAGTACCAGTCAGGGAAAAACGAAGGAGAGCAGCGGGTTCGCGCGATTGCACTCGGCGCTCCACAGGACGCTGGTGAGACTCGCGTTGCCGTGCCGTGTCAGGAATGTGGCACAGACTATCACGTCGCCGAAGTTGATGACGACGGTGTCTCGCTTTCGTGTCCGGACTGCGGAAACGACCCCGAACAGTAGGATACGCCGCAGAGGCGAGAGCAAGCGTACTGAAACCTCGGACTACGAGCGGAACTTCGACCCAAGTGGTCCTTTGTGAGATCAGTCAAGGGATTGGGTTACTTCCCCTCCTGTCTCGCTTTCTACCGGGACATCTTCACCAAGTTCGGCATTCGGAAGCGTGAGCGCAACCACGAATCCAACTGCCATGATCGCTGCCGCTGCTAGGAAGACGGCGCTGAAGCTGTTCGAGAGCACGGTTGTCACGATTTGAGCGGCCTCGGGGGACAAGCTGTTTAGCATCGACGGAGTGATCTCTTCGCCGCCTTCGATGAGGTGCTGTGCAGTTGATTGATCGAGGGTTGTCCCCGTGAGTCGGGTCGAGAGCTGGTTTCCGAGGACGGCACCGAGGATTGCGACGCCAACCCCCTCCCCGAGCGTACGGCTGAACATAACTGACGACGTCACGACGCCCAAATCTTTTCTCTGAACGGCGTTCTGGATGCCCACTTCGAGTGTGGGCATCGTCAACCCGAGGCCGCTCCCGGTCACGAACATAAACACGCTCGCCCAGAGGAGGCTGGTGTTGACACCCATCGTACTGAGGAGGTAGTAGCCTCCAGCAGCGAGGGCGGCACCCAGGACGGTGAACGGCTTGTAATAGCCGACCTTGCTCATCAGCTGTCCGGTAACAGCGGATAAGACGATGAATCCGCCGATGAGTGGCAGGAGGAGGAGGCCAGCGTTCGTCCCGGAAACGTCGAGGACGGTCTGGAGGAAGATCGGAATGTAGGTCAGCCCCCCGAGCAGGCCGATGCCGACAACAGCAAAGCCGATAAAGTCGATACCAGCAATCGTCCGGTTCCCAAGGAGCGAGACCGGGAAGATTGGCTCCTCGATGCGGAGTTCCTGATAGACGAAGAGGATAGTGCTGGCGAGCAGAACTGCCGCAAGGGCGAGCATCTGCCCAGAGTCCCACGCGAAGCGAGAGCCACCCCACGTCGTGATGAGTAACAGGGTGATCGTGGCGACGGTCACCAGCAGGGCACCAAGATAGTCGATGGTGTGATCCTCGTTGGGAACGGGGAGGTCAAGATGTGTCTGAACTACTCCCAGGGCAACGAGCCCGATGGGGATGTTGATGAAGAAGATCCAGCGCCACGTGAAGTGTTCAGTGAGGTACCCACCGAGAACGGGCCCGCCCATCGTGGCCAGGCCGAAGAGTACCATCACGTAACTGATGTACTTCCCGCGCTCACGGGGGCTGAAGAGGTCGCCGACGATGATAGTTGCCATCGAGAGGAGTCCGCCGCCACCGATCCCCTGGATTGCACGGAAGATCGTGATCTGTGCCATGCCACTCAGATACTGATCAAGTATCGGGATTTGCCCGGCGAAGCCGCTCAGGACGCTCCCGATGAGGAACGTGACGATGGCGAAACTGTAGACTGGCCCCCGACCGTAGATGTCTGAGAGCCGCCCGTAGAGTGCGATTGTGACGGTTACCGTAATGAGGTAGCCCGTAACGAGCCAGGAGTAGCTCCCTCCACCACTGAGATCCCCGACAATCGTCGGAAGTGCGGGAGCGATGATGGACTGGTCCATTGCCGCCATGAGCATCCCGGCTATCACGCCCAGGAAGATGATCATACGCTGGCGATTCGTCCCACTGAAGGAAGCCTCGCCGTCGTTCCGGGGCTGCTCATTCATAGCTGTTCACCTTGCGCGTACTGACGAGCGTCCCGCTCGGTACCTCCAAGCGAGCTCGGATTGATTGTCTTCGCATCACACCTGTCTATACGTACTACTGTTTAACGCGGTTTTTGCTTACCATATCTAGGCAAATGGCAGAACAGGCCTTTCTTTCAAAGGCTACTGATGAGTGTCGGCTGTACAACCTGACGATACTGATTTCGATTCAGACTGCGGCTTTCACCGTGTGAAGTCGTTTTCATTGAAAACGATTCACCGTCTGTAGCCCTCTGGTTTATGGGTGATATTCTCATTCCGCTTGATTCCGAAGGCCAAGGACTCAGAATTCCTAATTCCTGAAAGGGAAACTCCACTGAATAAGGACCCCGTATGTATAGGTGATGAGTCAGCGAAGAACCCACATCGAAATTCAGGGGATGAGCTGCGCGAACTGTTCGCAGACCATCTCCGACGCCGTCAGTTCACTTGACGGTGTCTCGGAGGCGAACATCAACTTCGCCACCGACGAGGGATCGGTCGCATACGACCCCGAGCAGGTCTCACTCAGCGAGATATTCGGCGCAATCGAGGACGCTGGGTATTCGCCAGTGACCGACTCGGTGACGATTGCGATTACCGACATGTCGTGTGCGAACTGCTCGGAGACAATAGAAGACGCACTCGAAGGGACGCCAGGCGTCGTCAATGCCAACGTGAACTTTGCAACTGACGAGGCAAAAGTCACGTACGACCCGGCCGAGGTGAAGGTGAGTACCCTCTACGAGGCCATCGAAGATGCCGGCTATTCGCCTGTCCAAGAGGATGCCGAGACCGACGATGGTTCAACTGGCGATGCCCGAGAGGAAGCCCGGCAAGGGGAGATCCAGCGGCAACTGCGATTGACGCTGTTCGGGGGCGTGCTGTCCCTCCCCTTACTGGTGTTCATGGCAGACCATCTGTTGGAGCTTGGCATCGTCGGCGACGCCCTCCTCGGCATTCCGTCTGGGTGGGTCGCCTTCGCTCTAGCGACACCCGTCCAACTGGTGCTTGGTCGGCCGTTCTACAAGAACTCCTACAAGGCGCTCGTCAAGAACGGCCGGGCCAACATGGACGTACTGATCGCGCTGGGATCGACCACCGCATTCGTCTACTCTGTGGCGGTGTTGCTCGAGCTCATCGCTGGTGGGCTGTACTTCGACACGGCAGCATTCATCCTCGTGTTCATCACGCTCGGTAACTACCTGGAGGCTCGCTCGAAAGGGCAGGCCGGCGAGGCGCTCCGAAAACTCCTCGAGATGGAGGCCGACACCGCCACCATCGTCGATGAAAACGGGAATGAGGAAGAAATTCCGCTCGAAGATGTCGACGTCGGCGACCGAATGAAGGTTCGCCCCGGCGAGCAGATTCCGACCGACGGTGTCGTCGTCGATGGCCAGTCGGCTGTCGACGAGTCCATGGTCACCGGCGAGTCAGTCCCCGTCGAGAAGTCCGAGGGAGACGACGTCGTTGGCTCGACGATTAACGAGAATGGTGTCCTCACCGTTGAGGCGACGAAAGTTGGGACGGACACCGCGCTCCAGCAGATCGTCCAGACGGTGAAGGAAGCACAGTCTCGACAACCCGACATCCAGAACGTCGCCGACCGCATCTCTGCGTACTTCGTCCCTGCAGTCATCGTGAACGCTGTCTTCTGGGGCGTCGTCTGGTACGTGTTCCCCGAGGTGCTCACGGGTTTCGTCGATGTCCTCCCGCTGTGGGGACTCGTCGCAGGTGGCCCCGTCGCCGCAGGCGGGGTCTCAGTCTTCGAATTCGCGATCATCGTGTTCGCCTCGTCCGTGCTGATCGCCTGTCCCTGTGCGTTGGGGCTGGCGACGCCCGCGGCGACGATGGTTGGAACGACCCTCGGTGCACAGAACGGCGTCCTGTTCAAGGGCGGCGACGTCCTCGAGCGCGCGAAAGACGTCAACACGGTCGTCTTCGACAAGACCGGGACGCTCACGAAGGGCGAAATGGAGCTGACCGATGTCGTTGTCTTCGACGGCGACGGCCAACCTCTCACCGAGGGTGGTAATCCTGCTACTGATGGCGGGCAACTTACTGGTGCTGAACGGCTTAGTGAGAACGACGTACTTCGGCTCGCAGCGATTGCGGAAAGCGGGAGCGAACACCCGCTTGCCCGGGCGATAATCGGTGGAGCGAAAGCTCGCGGTATCGACGTGACCGACCCAGATGACTTCGAGAACGTTCCCGGTCACGGCATTAAAGCGAACGTGAGCAGCAGCGAGGTGCTGGTTGGTAATCGGAAGCTCCTGCGTGACAACGGGATCGATCCCTCGCCCGCTCAGGAGACGATGGAGCGCCTCGAGAACGAGGGGAAGACGGCGATGTTAGTCGCTTACGACGGTGAGCTCGTGGGCGTCGTCGCCGACGCCGACACGGTCAAGGAGAGTGCGAAGGACGCCGTGCGCCAGTTGCAGGAGCGCAGCATTGACGTGATGATGATCACCGGCGACAATGAGCGGACTGCACGTGCCGTCGCTGAACAGGTCGGTATCGATCCCGCAAACGTCCGCGCCGAGGTTCTCCCCGAGGACAAGTCCGACGCTGTGGAATCCATCCAGGACGATGGCCGGAAAGCGATGATGGTGGGCGACGGCGTCAACGACGCACCCGCACTCGCGGTTGCGTACGTCGGGACGGCCATCGGATCGGGTACGGACGTGGCGATCGAGGCGGCGGACGTCACGTTGATGCGCGACGACCCTCTGGACGTGGTGAAAGCTATCCGCATCTCGGACGCAACGCTCGAGAAAATCAAGCAGAACCTCGTGTGGGCGCTGGGGTACAACACGGCGATGATTCCGCTCGCGTCGCTCGGACTGCTCCAGCCCGTACTCGCTGCCGGCGCGATGGCGTTCTCGAGTATATCGGTGCTGTCGAACAGCCTGCTGTTCCGCCGGTATGCGCCCGACCACGATTACAAGCTACTCGGTTGGCTTCGCTAAATACCTCCCCGCGATTTCGGTTTAGTGTTTTTTGGATAATGTATCACGTATCCCGGTAGTAGTACGCCCTGTTCTCTTCACCTCTTGAGCACCCTCGAAAAGTGGTTGATGTATCGGACCACGGGTGGCTTTTTGCTTACTCGTCTACTGTGACCTCGGAGTCGGTGGCAGTCGCCGACTCGTTGAGTTGGCTGCCAAGTGCGCGGATTTCGTCTCTGAGACTCTCTACAGATTCAGCTATCTGATCGGAGGCCTTCCCTTGCTGGTTTGCTTCCATACCTGACTGATGGTTAACCGGCGGATTCGGTCGCAAGTCGAGATTGACGTTTGCGACATCCGGTCGAGTGTAATGACCGACCGCATCGAATGCTCCCTTTACTGGAATACGATGGTCCAGATTCACCTGGGCGTATGCGATGTCCTCGGTGTCCCCTTCGAGTGGCCCACCGATGACTTGGCCGTTCGGTGCGATAATCTCACTGTGGCCTCCGCCTTTGCCGAGCATCTCCTCGCGTTCTTCGGTATCGCACAGTAGGTCGCGTTGGCTCTCCCCGATGACGTTCGAGGCCATCAGTACGAAAGCGCCACCTTCGACCGCGTAGTTGCGGTTCATGGTGATGTTGACTTCCTCTTGGAATAGCCGTCCGACGTGTTGCATCGAAAAGCCTGGGAACGCGCTGACGTGAATCTGCTCGCCGAGTTCGTAGTTCGTATATCGGCTGAGCGGCATCATGTTTTCCCAACAACAGAGCCCGCCGATTTCACCGATGTCTGTGTCGTACACTTGCATCGTTTCGCCGGGGCCGTCTCCCCATACTGCGCGTTCCAAGAACGTTGGCTTGAGCTTGTGGTGGACGCCCTCAAACTCCCCATCGCGATTGAGGAACACTTGGGAGACGTACAGCGAGTCCCCTTCGCGAACCGTGGCACCAATCATGACGTGGGCATCTGCATCATCGGCTGCCGCAGCGAGTGCGTCTACCTCGTCGCTTGGAAGGGTGAGTGCATTCTTGTAGAGTTGCTGCTGATACGGAAGCCACCACGAGGGTGGTCCCATCCAGATGAACCAGGGATATCCTGGGATGAATGATTCCCCGAACGCGATTAAATCGGCTCCTTCTTCTCCCGCTTCTCGAATCTTGTTGCAGGCCTTTTCGACTGTCGCCTCTAAGTTGAGGTACTCCGGTTCGGCCTGTACGACTGCTGCTTTGAACGCCATCGGATAATTGGTTGCGCCATGTCACCACATAGCTTTGGCAGTCTATACGCGGGATTTATTTGCGGGGTAAAGAGTGACGTGTAAAATTGATCGAGTTCCACAACACTCCAATGAGACAGACCCGTGTAAGCTATGTACTACCTCTTCAGCACTTATCGGCCGTACCTAGCATGTCTGATTGTTAACGCACGGGCCAACTCCCCCTACCAAGATTAATCACGACAGGCGGGAATGTGCAGTACATGCGCGAATTTGTCTTTACCATCGAGTACGACAGGGGTGTTGACGAAGTGATGGATCTCTTCATCGACAATCCGGATCTGTATGCCCGGTCGATGGTGATCAATGCGACCACCGAGGCAGTATGGGGTATTGAGAAGATCGTCGGCCCCGCTGCTGTCCTCGACGAGTTCGACGACGCACTGGACCACGTCGCTGATTCTGCGGGTACAACCGGAATGTGCGGGGCTCCTGTGACTGAGTACGAATACACGATCCTCTCGACAAACGCTGAATCGCGGAAGATCCATTGGCTTCGCCGGGAAGGTGATGGTCCACGGTCGATTCCCTTGGTCGCGGTGAAGCACATCGGCGAGGGGCTGATAATGCGTACGGAGCGACGTGGTGACCAATACCGGTGGCGGATGCTTATCGACGGGGCAGTATCGAATATTCACAAAAAAGTCCGTTCGAACCTACGAGAAGGGTTGTCGCTTACCGTTGAACGCCTCGGGACGCCACCATGCTTACTCGAAGACGGCCGCGTCCAACAGAACCTCACACCCGAACAGAAGTCTGCACTCAAGGCTGCAATCGAACGTGGGTACTATGAAGAACCACGGCAGCAATCAGTCACCGAAATCGCCGAAGACGTCGGTGTGTCGCGGTCGACGTTCCAGTACCGTCTCAACCGGGCCGAAGCGTGGCTGGCACAACAGTTCGCCGCCGATTCACTCGACGTTGACCTAAACGTGGATTTCGACCTCGAGGACATCGAGTTCATCCAGTAGACTGCACCCCAACTCCATAGTAGTTGGAATATGTCGAAGTAAATCCCATCCCTAAGAATCTCGTAGACCATCTTGTATGGCAACCACGACTGGTGCTAGTGTTCAGTTGATTCGTAACGCGACTATCCTCCTGGACGTCGGTGACACGACGTTCCTCGTGGATCCGATGTTCACCCCGCAGGGCGAGATGCCGACGGTGACAGACAACCCGGCAGTTCCGGAGTTCCTCACCACGGCGAATCAGGATCGGAATCCGCTTGTTCCGCTGCCCGATGTCGACCTCACCTACGACGCTGTCGTCGTCACGCACCGCCACCCCGACCACTGGGACGAGGCGGCCCGGGAGGAACTCGACGCCGAGGTGCCGCTGTTCTGTCAGCCTGAGGAGTCCGAGGCCTTCACCGACGAGGGCTTTACTGACGTCCGGCCTGTCGACGACGAAACCTCGTTCGAGGGCGTCACCATTCATCGGACACCCGGTCGCCACGGCTACGGTGAGTTAGCCGAGGGAATGGGCCCTGTCTCAGGATTCGTGTTCGAGGGTGATGAGTCGGTGTACGTCGCCGGGGACACGGTCTGGTACGAGCCGGTCGAAGAGACACTCGACCAATTCGAGCCGGATATGGTCGTTCTCAACGGCGGCGAAGCACAGTTCGACCAGGGCGAACCCATCACGATGGGCGTCGAAGACATCAACGCTGTCCGTGATACGACTAATGGTATGGTCGTTGTCGTTCATATGGAAGCGATCAACCACTGCTTGCTCACCCGCGAGGAACTGCGGGCGGAGACAGGGGAGGTTCACGTTCCTGAAGATGGCGAGCAAATCACTCTCGAAAACTAGCTATGGCTCGAACGGGACTCATACCACCTGAGGAGATATCTGAGGAGTACCGCGACCTGTTCAGCGAAGACTACGTCGGAGACCGGAACATCATCCGACTCCTCGTGAACGATCCTCCACTCCTCGAGTCGTTGTTCATCTCTACCGAGGTAATGACTCGGCATTTCACGTCCCGTGAAGAGGAACTTATCGCCCTCGCCACCGCACGCGCATCCAGCGCTGAGTACGAATGGCACCAGCACGTAGACCTTGCGCGTGATGCTGGGATTTCGACGACCGAGATTCGTGCTATCGGCGGCGACGACTTCGAACAGTTCTCAGATGACGAACGGACGCTCCTTCGGTATTCCGAAGCTGTGGCATCCGCAGAGGTGACCGACGACACACACGCTGATATGGCTGCAGTTTACGATTCGCCCCAGCTCGTCGCACTCGAAATGTTCGTTGGGTTCTATATCGGACACTCGCACGTTGTCCGTGCCGAGGGGCTCTCCTTTGAGGAAGGTGAGTTTGTCGGCTGGACACCGAGCGACCAGCAGATCGAGAAAATCTTCGGATAAGCATCTAAGACTGGGTTCTAGATACTACAACGTGATTTCGAATCTCGTAAGGAGCGTTCCCGAAGTGTTCTTCTTGCGGATTCAGTCCAATCTACTTTCCGCTCGCTGTTGCCACCTCCAAAGCTGCTATTGGCATACTCGGAGAGATTTGACTGATACCCCGACAAAATCAATATAGCGACATACGATGTATTACTGATTTACACGCTCAGGCTGATAATTTACTAATTGCGGTTGTGTACGAACCACTCCTGTACAAGCCAAAGTATTAACTCACTGTGAGAAAGTCGGTGAGTAATGAAAATCTCACATTCAGAATCACCCCAACACGGAGCGAGAGGGTTAATCCACGGTGAGCAGGCGTGAACCAACAGTCTGACTGCGGGGGTTTGGAGGCGGGAGATACGGCATCAGACGAGGGACCGAGAGAAAAGCGCTACAAGTGGTCCCAGATGAGCCTCGACGAACTCGTCGACGTCTACTGGCAGGATATCGCACCAAAGCGATATCGCGATGGGTTCGACGAGGATCGTGAGGTTCCAACCTACGAATGGCTCATTGAACACGGATACAGTGGTATCGCGTACGCGCTACGCGAACGTCACGACCTGACGCCCAAGCAGTTCTTCGTCGACGTCGTCGGTCTCGAAGACGATGAGACGGACGAGTGGGAATGGGACCTCAACCACGAGCCTACTGTCAACACTCTAGTAGTGTACCTCAACTCGATACAAACTCGTGGTGGACGGGCGAAGAGTACCGTCGAGACCCACCGGACGAGGTTGGCCAAGTGGGTTCGGACGTATCGAGAACTTCACGGGACTGATGCGTTGCTCGAACCGCTGTCTGAGTTAGAGCAGCAACCACGGGAGATAGAACGCTGTCTCGCCGTTCTCGACGTCTTCGACGAGGAGCTATCGACCGATCGGTCGAAGCTCGAATATCTCCACGTCGCCAGAGCGTGGTATGCATTCGTGAAGCGCCGGAAGTACGCGAAGTACAATCCACTCTCGGAGGCCGGTGAGGAGTTCGGCTGGGAAGCTAGCGAGCCAGACCCGCAGGCGCTGTCGGCGTCGCAGGTGCGTCGAATCTACAGCGAGGTGGACTCTCCTGAAGCGGAGTTGCTCGTCGTTGCGCTCGCCGGGTGGGGGTTACGGCCCTCCGAGGTTGCCGCGTTGCACGTTGGCCAAGTGGTACTCGATGCTGAGGACCCGCACCTGTTGTTCGGTGATGGAGAGCGAAAGAACGGCCCGGGTGAGGTGACTCTGCTGTATGGCGTTGATGTCGTTGCGAGTCGGATTGATGCGCTTTCTGACCGTGAAACGTGGAATGGGTATCTGTTCCCGTCTCGATCTTCGTCGACAGGACACGTGTCAGTCAGTACGATACGCCGTCGGTTCAAACAGCTTGCTGACACTGCTGACGTGGTTGTCGATCGTGAGACGCCCACACCGAAGATGGGACGCCGGTTCTGGTACTCGGCGTATCAGGAAGCTGTTGGGGAGGTTTTGGAGGGGTTAGAGGGGGTTGCTGAAGATCAGGGGAGTTCGTCGACTGAGGTCT
>NZ_JPES01000046.1:0-37275 GCF_000730175.1 Haloferax sp. ATB1
TCGCCCAACTCCATCACTTAGGTGAATCTCGGGCCCACCGAAGCTTGCGGCCGATTCATAGCTGGTGAATGATTCGATGGCATTAGGGCTACGTATTATCTCTCTTCACAAGGCAATGCCGATCCTCCACCTCCCTGGATTCTTTTTCGAAGACTACTGTTCATCAACGCGTCTACGGTGGAAAATACACTCTTGTGCCGGGATGCAAATGTACACAATATCGCGTATTCAAGTCTTCTCCCCTCTGCTATGATAGCGTCGGACTTTGATTCGCACGTGGACCGCTTTGCTCAGCGCGGCTCAGATTATATATAGTGGTATACGATTTATAACTACCTCTATGTCTGACTCAGGGCCTGTATCTCCGGTTTTCCATGGATTCGGGTGTATTCCCAATTGCTCCTGATTACACGAATAATCACGACCACTTTGAAGTACCCCGCCGCCGTCGGTGAAGCACGAATGCTGCAACCGTCTCACGCCGGCGCTTCCCCTGGGGTAGAGGCACCGAGACCGGGCCCGCAGGACGGTGGAGGGCCGGTGGATGCCTGATCGAGCGCTTTCGACGCCACTTAACGACAGCTTCGAGCGCTACCTCCAAGACAAGGGGAAAGGCCGCGGCGGCGACGGTGGGAACTATCGACGTAACGCTGCACGCGAGCTCGAACGGTTCGCCGAGTGGGCCGCCGGCGACCGCGGCGCCGACGACTGGACCGGGATCGTCCCCGACGACTGGACCGGGATCGTCCCCGACGACGTCGACCGCGAGCCGACCTTCGACGATCTCGACGAACGCGTGTTCAGGGAGTACGCCCGACATCTCGGTGGAGATCGGGGACTCAAGCAGAACACGGTACAAACCTATTACCGCTATATCTCTGCCTGGTGTGGGTGGTGTGTCAACGAAGGGTATCTCGAGGCGCATTACGCGCAGCGGGCGAGTGCGATGGCGCCGCTACCGGAGGACGATGGCCGAAAGCCCGGCGACCAGCAGGCCTGGACGTCCGAACAACGCCACGCCCTCACCCGCTACGTCGACGAACGGGCTCGCGACACCGTCGAGGCATACACGACACTCCCGGAGGATACTGACTCCCTCGATAAGCAGCGAGCGCGCTACGGAGCGCTGAAGGCGGCTCGTGACCGGGCTCTAGTGTTCGTCCTCGCGTACACCGTGTTCGTCCTCGCGTACACCGCCGTCCGCGTTGGCGAACTCCTCCGAGACCCAAACGACCCGCGCCGGCGCGGCGTCCGCTGGGAGGACCTCTCCCTCGACGATGGGAGTATGGACGTCTACCGGAAGAAACAGCAGTGGGATGCCGCGAGTCTCCCTGACCCGGTGATCTCGCCGCTGCGGAGCTATCGCCAGCTGATGGACCCATCAACGGAGCGCTGGCCGGTGTTTCCGACGTTCGACCAACGGACGCTCGCAGAGCTCGTCCAGGATGAGTTCTCTGACCGAGGGGAACGCCCAGAGGCAATTGCTGAGCGGCGTGATGAGTACGCTCGCGACCTACTGCTGGCGCTTGATGAGGATATCCGGCCGCCGTCAATCACGACGGACGGCGCACGGTCGATTCTCCAACGGCTTTCGGAGGCCGCCGAAATCGACATCGCCCATCCGAAACACGATTATCTTGCCCCGCACGGTGGTCGGCGAGGGATGGGTGAGGTGCTTGTCCGTGCGTTCGGCTACACCGTCGCTGCTCGTTACTTGGATAACTCCGAGGAAATGGTGAGAGAGCGTTATTCACATATAGAAGCTGGTGAACTTGGTGATGTCGCAACTGAGGCACTAGAAGAGATTGATAGTCTCACATAATGAGGCGCTTCCTCTGATGGACGACATTGCTGCGTCAGCACTAGGTTTATACCGCTTGACGGACTTCTTTCCAATATGAGCCTCGAAGAGACGGTTGACTACCTCGCCGAGGAACTCGACCTCGAGCGAAGTGAACACGTTCGCGAGGTCGGACAGTCGGTCGCCGAGCTTCGCGACTGATCAGAACATTTCTCTGAAGTCCCGTTCGACCAGTCCGTTCTCCAGATACGTGATGAACTCTTGTTTCGTTGGTTCTTGACGGTCAAGTAGATCGTCCCGTCCTGCTCGTTCGAGAACTGCCTGCGCGAAGTCCGTACAGTGAGATTCGTGCTGCCCAGCATACTCTGTGAGGCTTCTCGCCAGTGCATATCCAGCTTGAACTCGGCTAATCGGATTTGGATTCCGCCTTTCCGTTCGACGAGATCGACGTCCAAATCTTCGAGTTGCTTGAAACGGAGATTGTTCCGGCGGACCGTGATGAGCCGCTTGGAATCAATGATGTAAGGATCGACCCACTCTCGCCAGGTGTCGTCGTCGACGTGCGTTCGTGGCATCTCAAAATCCGGGTCCACACTCTCAATACAGAACTGAAGCATCGCGATACCAGTTCGATGATTCGCATTCGGGAGGGAATGTCGGAGAATCAAATTCGACATCACTTCTCCAGCGACGGTCGGCAGTGGTGCGCCCCAGGATACGTGATCGAGTGCCTGCTGGATCTTTTGCGGTTCGAACTCCTTGTAGAGCCGGAACTCATCCTCATCTCGAACATCGACCGCGGCTTCGAGCAACTCTACTAACCGGAAGGCGACAACCTGCCAGGACGGGGGAGGTCACGAATACGGTCGCTCAGCCATTCCTGATCGAAGTCAATATCTTGAGCTGATTCGATCTCTGAATCGCCTTCATAGAGCACATAGACCGGTGTTTCAAAGGGGTACCCGATGAGCTTTGTCGACTCGTCGGATTGCTCTCGCTGAGACAGGATTTCTGCAACCGATGCCGAGCTGTATTTGAGTGAGAAATTCTCGGCCTGTGGGTGATGATAGAAGACAAGCCGAGTCATCTTACTGTGTATTCGTCGGAGGTGGGTAAAGCAGTCCCGTTTTTATAATGATTCTACGACGGAGTGGGTGCGTTCACGTCTTCTAAATACTGACTTTCCCACTCACGTCGCGCCTCGATTTCCCGCAATCCCCGTTGTGTGACCGTGTACACGTTCGTCCGCTTGTCGAGTTCACCCTTCTCCAGCAGTCCTTTGTTGACGAGGTCGTCGAGATTCGGATAGAGCCGGCCGTGGTTGATCTCCTGTTCGTAGTAGTCGTCGAGTTCGTTCTTGATTGCGAGCCCGTGCGGTTCCTCGAGCCCGGCGGTAATGTACAAGATGTCCCGCTTGAACCCAGTTAGATCGTACATCTACCTGTTCCCTATTTTTGAGGGGTGGCATATGTTCTCTCTGGTACTCGGAGGGGAATACGGTATGATTGGGCCGGAATCTCGCGTAAGAACTTCGAACCTTTATATGGTGGACAGGAGAAGTCCGCGATGGAATGTCTGACCTAATCGTCAAGGCAGCTGTGAAGGATGCACTGTCAGATCAGAATGTCTCGGCGGATTTCTACGACGCCCTCGATGAGGAGGTCGCCGAACTGCTCGAAGACGCCGCAGAGCGTGCCGAGGCCAACGACCGGAAGACGGTCCAGCCTCGCGACCTGTAGTTCAATCATAGGAGGACAGTACCCTACTAGTATTAGACATCTGAATAGAAACAAGATGGGATTCATGTCACTCCCGTCGTTAGTCGTCGGAGGGCTTTGTCTGGACCTCTTGGGTGCTCTCGTCCTTGCTGCGCCGGATTTACCCGGCCTGAAAGAACGGCTCACCCCAGAACCACTCGAAGAAGCTCGCTCACAGTTCATGGAGCTCGGTTATCTCTCCGAAGACGATCCTCGATATGAAGACATCAGTTCCGTTGTACAGCAAAATGTCGAGTGGTTAGACGAGAGTCCCTACCGACTCGTTATTGATCACTATCCTGCTCGAGGGACTGAGGCGATGTATGTGGTCTACGAGGAAGATGGACTGGGGCCATTCGATGAACTCGAGGATATCGATATGGTTGAGGCTCAGGAGCGAGACTCTTTCGATTGGGTTGCCGACAAATCGGTTGTCTATGAATGGTTGGGGGATGAAATCGTTCGGATGAAACACCAGGCTCGGCTGATCCGGGGCATAGGTGCTATCGGGATTGCGGTCGGCTTTGCCCTCCAGTTACTGTCGTACTTGTTGTGACTGTGTGAACGTGATTCTTCATGTCACGTACCCCCTTTGGTGGTCACGGGGTCTGGTCGCTAATACGTGGCCTGCCCGTGGTTCTCGACGACGTTCAGGATCTGACCGAGACCATTGAGCGCTGTGCGGGCGCCGCGAATCGTCTTGATGACGCCGCTGGCGAGGCGAACGACCGCAGTGATGATCGATTGTGCCGACATTACACGCATACGTAGTGACTCCAGATATATAGTCTTTACCGATATGGTAACACCCTCTATTCTGGAACCGTATCCCTTTTTGATTATTGCTGCATACAGCTAGATTATGAGCCCAAAACAGCGGGATGAGCAATCTTCGCTTCCGTCTGATCTTTCGGTTCTGCAAAACAAGGGAGCGCTGTTCATCTTGATGGCGCTTGGATCATCCGATGATGGGCTGACATTCACCGAAATCCGTGACCGGACGAACCTTTCCAACGGGACGACACAACGGCAAATCCGTGACCGGACGAACCTTTCCAACGGGACGACACAACGGCGGTTGAAGCAGCTACATGAGTCTAACTGGGTCCGAAAAGAGGCCGAGTTCGATGATTCCGGATCTGCTGTAACCAGATACTACCTCTCGGAGGAGACTGAGGAGCTCTGGGACTCGCTCAAGGAGCTTGGCTCTACATTGCTCGGCAGCTGACGGGCAGTTCTTTGTTAGTAGAACCCTTGAGAACCCGTCAAAGGGGTATTTTCACCAAGCGTTTTCTGTATGGATAAGGCATGCGAGGTAATGACGCATAATCGGCCGTCAGGCGAACGACGCATAATCGGCCGTCAGGCGAACGAGACCAGCACCATCGGATTGTGTGTGCGATGGCAGAAGAATTCAGAGACGACGGTTACAGTGTTGCTATCGATGGTGACTGTGAGGTCCCAGAAACGGCCGAACTTCCCGAGTACGACAACTATCCATCTGGGTGTGGCGACGGTTCTGACCGCGTCCCCGATGTGTTCGCTACCCAACCTGGTGAGACCGATCAGAATATTGAGGTCGAAACGGCGAGTACCATCTCGGACGACCGAACCAAATGTCAGCTCAAGACCTTCGATAACGAAGGCGAAGCAGTAGTCGCTATCCCCGATGATAACTCGTCGGAACTCTACGACAATTTGGACGACTGGGGACTCCGGGGCGATGTCTCCGTTTGGACCTATTGAGACTGACCTTCATAGGCGGATGGGTCATCAAAGCCGAGCGAGGGCTAGGTCTTTGTTTTAGCTGTCCGGAATATGTCTATGGCCGAGACAGAGGAATTAATCGACTATCTGGAGTCCCGAGCAGGTGATTCCCTTCGAGCAGTTGGCAAGTATAGTGGCGAGACGTGTAGTCTCGAATATGTACGCGATGATCTCGCTCATGAGAAGGTTCGTGATCGGTTAGAGGCAATTCAGGCGAATATCACATGGTCGTGGAACCCGCCTGAAGACTCTGTGCTTGAAGAACTCGGTCCGAAATCAGCGTCGTTGCAAGTCCGTGAAGCGGCGGTTATCTTGCATCTTCCGGCCGAAGACAGAGAGGGTGTCATCATCGGTCTTGAACCCGGTGCTGCTAGCGATCTCACGTCGTTTATCACCGACTGTATGCGGTACGTTGGCGACACCTCAGGGGTAGACTGATTCGCTTTGTTCTATACGGGATATCGACCCAACGGAATTCAATCACAGTACTGGGTGGCCCGAACCCAAACATAATACTTGCGTGTCTCGAAACGTAATATAAGAATGGCCTCAGAAGAGTCGCCCGACCAATCTGAGGGGGACCCGTACCGACGGAAGGTGTACCTGATTCGGGAAAACCAAGAGCTGACCCTTTCTGAGAAACTCAATCGACTGCTTTCGCTGGGCTGTGAGTATCTTGATGTCGAAAACGGGCATATCAAACGGGTCGATAAGGAGCGAGGCGTCCACGATGTCATTGCGAGTACCGGTGACGATGATGAATTCCCCGAGGTTGGTGGGCAGCACACGCACGCAACGACGTTCTGTCGGCGGACCATCGAACAGGACTCACCACTGGCGATCTCCCATGCCAGTGAACAAGGATGGGGGGACGATCCTGCGTACGAAACGCACGGGCTTGAGTGCTATCTCGGCGCGACGATCTCCGTTGAAGGAACGACCTATGGCACGGTTTGCTTCGTCTCCCAGGCGCCCCATGCCCGTGATTTCTCGGCTTCTGAACGCGCATTCGTTGAGCTCGTCGCTGGCGTTGCCGGGACGGAGATTGAGGCCAAGCGATACGAATACAAACTCGCAGACCGCGACCGCCTGAACGCCGTCCTCAATCGCGTTCTCCGGCACAACCTCCGGAATACGATGAATGCCGTCAGCGGCTACGCTGAACTGCTCACCCAACGGCTCACTGGCGACGACCAGGAGTTGGCAAACCGGACCAGGAGTTGGCAAACCGGATTGTGATCAGCGCTGACAACCTCACCGAACTCGGCGAAACTGCCCGAAAACTCGAGAACGTCGCCCGCGACACCGGGCCACCAAAACGACAGGAACTCGACGGACTGCTGTCTGATCTGGTTTCTGAGCTTCGTGAGGCGCACCCAGAGGCAGAGATCGATACCGGGATACCCGATTCCCAGACTGTCTTTGCGAACGAGCATCTGAAACCCGCGCTGTATGAACTCGGGGAGAACGCTATCACTCATACAGAACATGAAGACGGTGACCCGGAGCTGGAGATACGCGTTCATTCAGATCAAGACGACTGGGTTGTAATTGAGGTTGCAGACAACGGGGCTGGACTTCCGGAGATGGAGCGGAATATTCTCGACGGGCAAATGGAAAGCCAGCTTGAACACGGGCAGGGGTTGGGATTGTGGTTCGTCTATTGGACCGTTGTCCGGTCCGGAGGCAAGCTTACAGTCGCCGTTGATGAGGGCACGGCGATTCGGGTCTGGCTCCATTCCGAGGATGTCCCTGACGATGATCTACAGTGGTATCTCGACCTCCCGGCCGAGAACGACATAATATGACTACAGATGATGAAATGCGGAGGTTGCGCTCGCGCTGCTTACTTCCCCGGGTTCGGCACTACGCGTCTCAATACTGCCGTTCAGGGTACACATCAATCGACCCGTCGACGCCTCTATTTTGCCTCCACACGGTCAAGCTTGACGTTACGAATTTCAAATCGCGCTCCGCCTGCAGTCCCCTCTGAAATGGTGATCTCCCAGTCGTGGCCGTCGACGATCTGTTGGACAATCGAGAGGCCAAATCCAGTACCTTCCGCAGCATCTGTATACCCGGCTTCAAACACCTCGTCCCGTTTGTCAACAGGAATCCCTGGCCCGTCGTCTTCGACGTAGAAGCCTGTACTCTCATCGAGAGTCGCGACCTGGACTGTTACGTCTGCCCCACCGTGGTCGAGGGCGTTCCGGAAGAGGTTCTCAAAGAGTTCACTCAGCCGCCCTTCGTCGGCCATTATCACAACCGAGGTGTCGATATCGATTTCGAGGGTTGCGTTCGCCGTCTCAACGTGCTCCCAGCCCTGGCTAACGAGATCGGCCAGCGTGACTGCGTTCGGATCGAGAACCGCTTGCCCCTGCTCTGCGAGCAATAGGAGTTCTTCGATCATTTGTGCCATTCGTTCGTGTGCCCGTTCGACCGGCTCGAAATGTTCCGCGTCCCCAGACTCCCGTGCCAGTTCGAGACGAGCACGCGCGACGTTGAGGGGGTTGCGGAGATCGTGAGCGACCGTATTTGCGAACTCCTGCAGCCGTTCGTTCTGTCGTGCGAGTTCCTCTTCCCGTTTCGCCCGCTCGGTGACGTCTCGGAAAATCCCGATCCGCTCGGCTGCTTCACCCAATCCGGTGATAGCGTCCGTATTGAGTTCCATAACCAGGGAGTTCTCTTCATTATTTCCCCATTGGACTGTTGTTGTCGTGTCGTCCTCATCAATCCGGAGCAGCACCCGCTCTAACGACTCCGAGGGCGTGAACTCGAAGTCAGTTATCGGCTGCTCTTTCAGGTGATCGGTGTCGATGTCGAACGCTTCGGCGAAGGCGTCGTTTGCCTCGGTCACTGTACCATCCGGTTTCACCACAACGACTGGATCCGGGGTGGACTGGAAGAGCGACTCGAAGCGTTGATCACTCTGTTCCTTCTGGCGTGTGAGCTCCAGCGAGAGGCGACGCCGTTGTAGGAGATTATCGATTCGTGCGTCGAGTTCGGCCTTGCTGACGGGTCGTTGGATAAGCTCATCAACGATTTGCCAGATATCGCCAGAGAATTCATCTGGCGATTTATCGCCAGTTAATAAGAGGAACGGCAAAAACGTCGGAGCTGCCTCGGTCTTTATATTACGCAATTCATCCTCGAACTCCCCTAATGAGGGGGTGTCAAGAAGACACAAATCAAACTGGGGGGTTTCAATGAGGGGGTGTCAAGAAGACACAAATCAAACTGGGGGGTTTCAAACGGGGTGTCGGCATGGGTCTGAACGACATACTTCTCCTCAAGTTGCTCGGCGAGCAATTCGCGGTTCCGGTCGCTCTGCATCAGCAACAGGAGCGACGTCTGTTGGTCATCAGCGCTGTTCGAGGGGTCTATCACGTGTTACTCACCGTTCAGTAGAGGCTGGCGTCTCAGTCCATTCAGGGGTCCCGCTCAGGATGCCGCGAAGTTGCGTCAGGGGTTCGCCCACGGTGATGCCGTGCTCGGTGATCTTGAATTCGCGCAGCGTCCGCTCGAAGTCGCTGGTCCGCATTTTCAGCACTCCAATTACTTTCCGCATCTCACCCTGTAATTCGAGGTGCCGAAGGAAGACGATGTTGTCCGCGAGATAGTTGATTCCGACGTCGGTCGCCTGGAACTCCCCCGTGATACTCGACACCTCTTCGACTAACACGACGGTCACGCCCATATTCTTCAGATACCGATTGAGGGCGTGGAGGTGCGAGACCAGCTCGTTCTCGTCACCCTGAAGCGCGAGTTTATACCCCACGATCCCGTCGATCATAACGATTCCAGTGTCCTTTTCCTCGACCTCTCGGCGAACCATTTGTGCGAACTCTTGGGGCGAGGTCGCGAGCGGTTCGATTTCCTCAACGTTCAACGTCCCCCGTTCGCGCATCTGGTCGACGGGGATGTTGACGGCCGCCGATCGCTGTATGAACGTCGCCTCGGACTCCTCGAAGAGGTAGATGACCGACCGCTCGCCCCGACCGGCAGCCTCCTTCATGAACTGGGTCCCAGTCGTCGTCTTCCCGACCCCCGTCGGCCCGGAGATGACCGTCACCGTCCCGCGATCGAGTCCCCCATTAAGGAGTTCGTCCATCTCCGGCACCCCCGATGAAATCGGCTCCTCGACGAACTCTTGATCGTAGTCACCAGGAGTGAGCTCCGGATAGATTACCAGACCGTTGTCGGTGATATCCAACGCGTGGTCTCCATCCATTGTCGCCGACCCACGGAACTTCGGAACCCGGATCGAACGCCCCGTCGACGCGTACCCGAGTTCGATCATCCCGTCACTCATGAACTGCAGGTCGTCGTCAGGCGCATCCTCCGTCGCCTGGGTTGTGAAGAGAACGGTGGCACCCTGCTCGCTGAGCAGCCGCATGAACGAAAGGGCCTGCTTGCGGAACTGGTACTGATCAGTCGAGAGATATCGGAGTTGCGTGATCGGGTCGACGAAAACTCTGTCTGGGTCAAGATCAGAGACTCGGTCGGTGATCCGTTCGATCATCGGATCGCGTTCGACTTCGCTCGATTCGAAGATATCGTAGCTCTGATCCCCGGCGAAAAAGTCGGATTCCGGGCTCAGGTCAAGGAATTCGATGTCACTCACGTCGAAGCCGAGTGCGGCTGCGTTCTGCTCGATATCTGCAGTTGCTTCCTCAAGGTTGATGAACAACGAGGTGTCGCCCTCTGCGGCGCCGTGCGTCAAGTAATGGAGCCCCAGGATCGTTTTGCCAGTACCCGGTTCACCACGCACGAGATAGCTCCGGTTGGGGATCAGCCCCCCACGCAGTATCTCGTCGAGACCAGGAATCCCCGTCGACAGACGCTCGATCTGTTGCGTCTCACTACGGTTTGAGCCGGTGTCAGAACTGTCCGACATACCTGAGATGAAGGCCGGATATTTTAAATGAATTTCCCGTATCGAGACAGATTCAACCCGGCTATCTCATGAGAAACAGTCATTCAACTCAGAACTTGCGAAAGTTGGCTTGTGTGTCCGCTGCCAGAAACTCATCCAATGCTGTGTCGGCTCGCTGTTCGGCCGCTTCGACCTCTTTTACCAGCGTCTGATAGGCGTCACTCGACGCAAGTTCCTGTTCACTCATATTCGCTTCCATGGCTGATTTCTTGGAGATCACAGCGAAATACTCTCGAAACTCATCGTCGTACCGGGTCCGGGCTACAAGTGCCTCAACAGCGTCCCGGAGCTCCTCCTCAGACATCGGCTTCACAAAGTACTCGTCGATATCTAGCTCAAGGATGTCGTCGCCTGGGTCGACCGCAGTAAGCATTGCGACCGGCTGCTCGAACCCACGATCCCGAAATTCGGCTAACACCTGGCTTCCCGGCATCGTCGGCATCCGGCGGTCCAGCAGAACGACATCTACATCCTCATCCATCGCCTCAAGCGCCTCGTCTCCATTATAGGCAATTCGCGTCTCGTAGACGTCCTCCAGATAGAGCGCATACAGGTCGGCCAATCCTTGCTCGTCATCGACCACAAGTACCGTGATCTCACCCTGGTCGTCGGTCTTCTCAGTCATCGATGGAATCACTCCCTTGGACCTCATGGGGATGTACAGCTGGTCTGATGGTCGGTAGTCGCATCGTCACGACGGTTCCCCCATCGTCCCCAGTAGCGAAGGACAGCTCGCCGCCGGCGCTCTGGGCGATCCACTGCACCGACCAGAGACCGAGTCCGTTCCCGTGTTCCAGTTGGGTCTCCTCACCATTCCGGAGTACGGTCAGCTGTTCGTCGGGGATGCCGGGGCCATCATCCTCGACGGTGATTGTGACCCATCCATCCGCTGCATCCTCGCTCACGACAGAGACCCGGACTGATGGGGCTGTCTGAGTGCTATGCTCGATGGCATTCTCACAGAGCTCTCGAAGCGCCCGGTCCAGCTGGATAGTCCCAGTCACCCACGTTTCCGGAGCAGCATCAAGCCGAATGCTGGCTTCTGGGTAATCCTCGCGGAGCGAGGACACTGCTTGCTCGACGATGTCCGTGGTCGAAATAGGGGCGGGATCATTCTCCGGGTATGTCTCAGTCGAGAGCTTCCGTGCCGTTTCGCTTAAATCCAACAACTCATCAACCGCGTCAAGTCCATTTTTCCCAAGGGACTCTGGGACCGTTTTATTGGGATCGAGCGTCCGTTCCATCGCGCCCTTGACGACGTTCAGCTTGTTTCGGATGTTGTGACGGAGCACTCGATTGAGGACCTGTAACTGCTGATCGCGGCGTTTCTGTTCGGTAATATCCGTATACACGACGTACGCTCCGATGTTGTCGCCGTGCTGTTGAATCGGAACGACACGGATGAGGAAGTCGCGCCGGCCAGTTGCTGTCTCTCGCTTGCCTTCCATCTCGATCCGCCTACCCGCCAACCCTTGATCAACGAGCGACTGGGAATTAGCGTCTTCTCCAGGGGGGACGACGAGTTCAGTGAGTGACTGTCCTCGAATTTCTTCAGTCTCGTAGCCAAAGACCTCCTCGAACTCCGCGTTCACGTTCTGAATTCGTGGAGCTCCATCGACGAACTTGACTTCGGCGATGCAGTCGGTCGCGTTCTCGAACAGGCCACTCAGACGTTCCGTCCGTTCACTCAAGTCCTCTTCCCGCTGAGCGCGGGTAAGCGCCGCTGTCGTATTCGTGGCCAGGATGTTCGTCAGTTCTACGTCAGCCTCGTCGAACGCACTGGGTTCTGTTGCCCCGACACTCAACACTCCATGACCGCCGAGGGGGAAGCACATCACACTCCGAATCGGTCCGTAATCGAACGGGGTCTCATCCGAGTGAATATCGTCAAGCATTGTGGGGTCTTGCTGCTCGAAGGTTTTGCCAACCACTCCCTCGTCCCGTTCATACACCCCTGGCTCGGTCTCCAAGAGTTCGTACGTTTCGTCGGTTGCAGCCACGAGTTCGAGGGTCTCGGGCTGTGGCTCTTCGTCCAGGAGCCGAACGCCTGCGATATCGTAATCAAAGACCTGCTGTGCGGCGGTGGTCGTCACCTTCGCGATGTCCTGTTTCGTCGGGGCCCGTATCAACTCAGTCGTCACGTCGTGGAGACTGTTCAGGACTCGCCGCTGTTCATGCCGCGTCGTAACGTCGCGGACGCTGGCGAGTATGTGCGGCCGCCCGTCAATGTCGAGTGCAGAGGCGGAAATTTCGGCGTTGAGCTGTTCTCCGTCTTTGGTTCGACAGGTCAATTCCGTGGTGTACCCGTGACCGTTCTGCGTGACAGTACCGACGAAGGACCGGAATTCCTCGATTTCGTCCGGGTGGATGACCTCCGGTGAGGCCGAGAGGAGTTCACTCCGAGAGTACCCAAGGAGTTCACAGGCCTGTGGGTTACACTCGCGGATCGTCTCCGACTCCGGATCGATGATGAATACTGCGTCGTTGGAGGATTCGAAGTCGTTGGAGGATTCGAAGATGTTGCGGAACAGATCATGCTGGTGCTCGAGTTCCGTCGAGAGATTTGTCGATAATTCACGGCGCTCAAGCAGATTAGTGAGGCGATGGTGGAGCACCTGCTTTTCGGTCGGGATGGAAATGACCTCGTCGACAAGGTCCCACACCACAGGGTCGTGAGACTGGTTCTTCGTTGTCGTCGTGACTAGTAGATACGGGAGGAACGCAGGACCGGACTCCTCTTTGAACTGTTGCAGGGCAGAGTAGTGTTTTTCCAGCATCGATTCGTCAACGATGCAGAGGTCAAAATTCGCCTGTTCCAGAGACTGAGCGTCCGGTCGCACTACTTCATACGTAGAAGAGAGCCACTCCGCCAGACGGTCACCATTAGCGTCGTGGTTGAAGAGTAGGGCAATCTGAGCAGATTCCGACGCAGACCCTATGGCGTGTTAGCACCATGTCTCGCCGGTTGGAAGAGTAGGGCAATCTGAGCAGATTCCGACGCAGACCCTATGGCGTGTTAGCACCATGTCTCGCCGGTTGGTATCCACTCATGAGTGTACACTTACCAGTTAGGAACTGTATGTTAATTAGGAGCGACTTCAGATAAGAGTGATGGCCCAGATTCAAGAGCTGATAACCGCGAGATAATCGTCGCAAGGTTCACACACTTTATTTTTCACCTAATATGGGTTCAGAGATTATTCGCCGAGATACCGTCTTGGGGATAGCTTTTTGCAGGATCTACCAGAATCATAGAGCGAGAATGGCCGACTCAGGGGACGCTGGTGGACAAATTGGGAAATCTACCTCAGCAAATAATCTTAGCGTCACAGAATTGAACGAACGGATTGCGTCGGTTATTGAGGAGTCGTCTGTTCTCCAGGGCGTCCGCTGTATCGGCGAAGTCACCGACCTCCACCAGAACAGCACGGCGCTTTACTTCACGCTCACCGACGGCGACGCTGAACTCCCCTGTATGCTCTGGGCGAACCGCTATCGGGAGATGGATGCCGACCTCGAGGACGGGACCGAAGTTATCCTCGAGGGCGATATCGACTACTGGGTCGAGGGTGGGAAAATCGACCTGAAACCGTGGGAGGTGATCGTCGTCGGCGACGGCGACCAGGCAGCCGCCGTCGAGCGACTGCGAAGCGAACTCGAAGAGCGTGGCTGGTTCGACGACGAGCAGAAACAGCAACCGCCGGCGTTTCCGGAGCGAGTCGGCGTCGTCACGTCCCTCCGAGGAGACGCCCGGTACGACATCCAGAACGCGATTCACGAGCAGGACCCTACCGTCGACATCCTGGTGAAGGACGCCACCGTCCAAGGGTCGGAGGCGCCGACGTCCATCGCGAACGGCATCCACCATCTCGACCGCTCGGAGGACGTCGACGCGATTATCGTCGGCCGTGGCGGTGGGAGCGATTCGAACCTCCAGGCATTCAACACTGAGCGGGTCGCGGAAGCCATCTTCACCGCGAACACGCCCATCGTCACCGCGATCGGGCACACTGACGACCGGCTCATCGCCGATCAGGTGGCGGATGTCGCAACGATTACGCCGACGGCTGCCGGCGAGTATATCGTGAATTCCCGCGAAGAGTTCTTTGCGGGTGAGGTCAGGCCGCTGGCACAGCAACTCGAGGCTGCGTACGAAACGTTCCAGCAGGAACACGAACATGAACAGGAACTCGCCGAAGCAGTCGACGAGGCGGCCGCACCCGAGGGCCTCCCGCCAGTCTACTACAAGGCCGCAATCGCTGTGCTGCTGTTGCTGTTGTTGGCTATTACTGGTCTTTGGTTGGGGGTGATCTAAGCGTGGCAAACGATCAAGAGATCCACGACCGGCTGGCCCGTGTCGAAGAAATCACCGAACAGCTCGATGCAGACGAGTGTGAGCTCGATGAAGGGACAAGGCTCCACGAGGAAGGTCAGGAACTCTTGGCCGAGGTGCGGGAAATCCTCGACGACGGGCGTGGAGAGATCGTGGAACTCGAGTAGAACGCCGTCCCAACCTTAACCAACAGCCAACGGCATCCAACCTCATTGTTGGTTAACTGTGCTTTTGCGAGGTGAACGAGCTCTCTGGTTATAATTTACTTTAGATTTTTGCGGCAGTTGGTGGCCAGAAAGCATATACCGATCTTCTAGCTATCGCACCACCATGGACCGGGGCTCAACCGGTGCATACCCACCCCGCACATATGATCACACGGGCAGTCACCATCGAAGACATCGATGATCTGTACCTGACGTGGAACAGCCATATCAACGGTTCCGCCCTCTATCGCCGCGCCCTCCGAGATGAGATGGAGCTTCGCGACGTCGACCCCGACGAGCTTCGAGATCTCTTCGAACGGGCCCGCGAACAGGGCTACACGAAAGACGAGATCGTTGAGGAGACCAATCGCTACGGGGATCTCAAAGCACTCGTCGACGACGCAGAGGAGTAACCCGCTATGTCACAGGACAATACGCCCTCCGAGACAGCTTCGAATCGCGCCGAAAGCCAGTCCTCGGCGACGAGCAGGATTCCCCAACAGGCCGCGCTCATCGTGGTCTTCCTGAGCCTGTTCGCTGTGGAACCTGCCGCCGCACAGACGAACGCCGTCTGTAGTGCGGACAACCTCCCCAGTATGATCGAGGGCTTCTTCCAGCTTACCACGGCGCTGGGCATTGTTGGCCTCGCAGTCGTGTGGCAAGCCGACTCCCTTATCGAGATGTTCACGATCACGCCCGAGCAGAAGAAGGGCCTCAAGCGGCACAAACGGTCGGCGATGAAGTCCGCGGTCGTCCTCGTCGCCCTCGGGCCACTCTACACCGTTGCTGGGTCGATGATGAACCTCCCGCTGGCACAGTGCGTCGACCTCGCTCCCTGGTAGGCGACTACCACCCCCGTCGCGAGCCCCCATGACACAACGAGAGCTCTCCGTGCTAATGGCCGCCCTGTTCGTGACGAGCCTAGTCACGGGTATTGTCACTGCAAGCCCGCCACGACCGGGCACGGAGGGGAATGGGCTCACAGAGAATGAATCAGCGACGCTGTGGTCTCGCGATGCGGACAACTACATCACCCAGGAGGAGTACCAGCAGCGCTACGGCGAGAGCCGGACCGCGATGCACCAACTCGCGAATGGGACGGACATCACGTTCACGCGCCCGCCGGCGACAGCTGCAACGTGGACGCGAAACGATTTCACTGATCTTGAAGCCGGTGGGTCGGATACGTCCGTGCATCCGCGCCACGCGTCGCTCGAAGACGGGGTGTTCATCGAGGACGCCCACGCCACGGTGTTCGCAGTACAGCCGTCGACGCGAGGTCACTTGGAGTCGGGTAACACGCCGCTCTATATCGCGCCGAACGGCACGATGCGGGGGTTCGTCGACTATCGCGTTCGCGTCCCGAACGGAAGCTCTTCGGGGAACACGACCATCGAGTGGTCGCTCACGAGCAACGAGGTCGAGGAGGTTCGATTGAAGAAGGACAGCGAAACCATCGTCGAGCGTGCCGGCTCGCACACGCCGGCCCTCGACTACCAGATCGAGGATGACTGGAGTGCAAACCTCACGCTTGAAGCCGAGATCAGCGTCCGGTTGAAGAAGACCACGCGAATCGACCGAGGCGACGAGACCGATGTCGAGGTCACGTATCGTACCGAGTCGCTCAACGTCTCGGATTCGATCGCCGTCGAGATCTACGACCTCTCGGCGTACCCCTACTACGCCGAGTATCCCAATGGTGACGCCGGTGTTGCCATTTTCCAGTCTCGACCGTGGCAGGGGTACACGCTGACGGAGAATGGAAGCGCACGAGTGCGTGGCGTCTGGCGGTTCTACACCGCTCGAAACACCAACTGGGATACGCTCGTCAGGTCGGGTCGAACGGGCAGTACGACAGTTGAATCCGACGCTATCCCCGTGTACGTTCACGCGTATCCATCGAGAATAGGTCCTCGTGCCGAGCCCGTTCGCGATGGCCCAGAGATTATCGACACCTGGGGCACTGACCGACCGTCTCCGGTCGGCACGCTCGGCGAGAACATCAACATCGACATCGTCAACCAGTCGTACACGACGACGTACGGTGTTGCGGTTCGCGCGGAGAACGTCGACCGCAACGCGCTCCAGGTGGCGGGGATCGTGCGGGGTGTGAACGCCTCGATTGTGGCACCTGACGCTGGCTCAGAGCGGCAGCTCCGGCGCAGTAATCTGACTGTTGAGGTCCTCCGGCAGAACGAAAGTCAGGCCACACTCCGCATCGAGCTCCAGGATAACGAGACCGGCGCACCGATCGTGCTCAGCGATCCCGACCGACGATATCCAATCGGTGGGAATACTCGCAACGGGTACATCACGGTCGCGGAGCAACGCGTCGAGACCAACGCCTCCGGGGTGGCGATCGTGACGATCGACGAGCCGGGTATCTACACGGCTCGGTACCATCCGGGCTCGTGGCTCGGGCACAACCCCGCATATGTGAGTGCGACGGCTACTGCTCGCTGGCACCCGCTCGGAACCATCGACGGGTGGTTTGCGTTCATTTTCGAGGTCGGCTGGCAGCTCATCCCGTTTCTTGTGATGTTCTACGCAGGCAAGCGACTCCTCCGAATGCTCGGTCCAGAAGATATCTTCCAACGGAACCCATAGTCATGACTAGAAACCACCCACACATCAGTCGGCGAACCGCCCTCCGAACTGTCGCAGGTGCCGCCCTCGTGAGCGTCGCTGGCTGTCTGAACGACTCCGAACTGTCGCAGGTGCCGCCCTCGTGAGCGTCGCTGGCTGTCTGAACGACAACGGCGGTTCTGAGACGCCTAGTGACGGAACGACCTCCCCAGATGGCAAAGGCCCACTCACGCGAATCGCTGTCGAGGGGACAACACTCGTCGTCGAACTCTCCGAAGAGACGGACATCGACCAGGTCAACCTCATCCAACCGAACGGCGAACTATTCGGGAAACGTGACGTAGCTGCAGGTGCTCAGCAGGTCTCGTTCGAGATCGGCACCGCATATGCCCCCGGTGAGTACCAGATTGTCGCACTGAAGGGTGAGGAGACTGTCACAGAAACCTCCCTCGCTATCCAGCCGGAATTGGTGATACGAGATGTTGGGCTCTATCGGAATAACCCGGATAAGCATGGGACGAAGTCTATGGCGAAAGCCAAACGGATTCGAAAAAGAATGGGGAAGCATTCGTCACCGTGGAGAATACCGGGAGTGGTCCAGAAGCAGTAGTTGAACTTCGATTTACCGGGGATGTTCCCAATCCTGTCGACGATCCTCGTGGGAGTGGGATTTACGAAAAAGAAAGTGTCGTAGTCAGTGCAGGAGAGACAGTAGATCTCTTCAGCGACTCGTTCCCGTTTGGTTCGGAAATCGGGGAGGACGGTATGGGTTGTTCAACTGATGGAAATAGCGGGCAGTTTACTGTTGTACTGGAGACTCGAACTACAGGCCAACAAGTCACGAAATCCTACAACGTGGAGTACACTGGCTCTGACGAGATGCAGAACTGCGAGGTCACAATCAGCGAGGCTTGATGTATGGTTGATCTCATTGATGTCGTCTTAGAGGGGTTCAAGGGCGTTGTTGACTGGATTATTGGCCTCTTCATGGATGGCCTGACAACCGGCTATAATACGCTCACTGAGGGGTTATTTGGGACTCCTACGCCTCAAACAGATGGCGCATTCGTTTTTGGCGAACCATCGAACGCACCCTGGACCGCATTCGTTTTTGGCGAACCATCGAACGCACCCTGGACCACAATTCAAGAGTCCCTCGTTGGCGGCGAAATCATGCTCATCGCATTACTGCTCCTCGTAATGAGCGTCCAAGGCCGGCATACTGTCCGGATATTCAATATCGGAAGTGCCTATGAGGCGAGGAAGACGAAGAAAACGGCGTGGGTGGGAGCTTCCTGATTATCGTCTGGTATTGGATCGGTGTGCTCGCGCTCTATCTCGTGGACGGGTTTTCAATCGCACTGATGCCAAGTATGGCTTCGCTTCGGAACGCTATGCTGGGCTTCCTCACCGTGTCTCTATCGAACCCCGGATTATCGCTTCTATTCGCCCTACTCGGAGGGATTTCGATGTGGGCATTGCAGGCGCTGTTCTACATCCGCGAGATTCTCCTCTACGTGTATCTCTACGGAATGCCGATCGCAATCGCTCTCGGATATGGGAATATTCCCGTTGTGTCTGATATCGCATTGGGCTTTGCTAAGCGATTTGTGCCCTTGGCTGTCCTGCCATTGCCGGCAGCGATGGTATTCAAGGGCTACGATCTAATCTACGGCGGTGGGACACTGACGCCAGGAACAGCGTTCCTCAAATACCTCGTCGCTGCGTCCCTCCCGCTGGTCGCCCTCTACATCACGTGGAAGACGTTCAAATACGCGACCCCATTGACGGCCAAAGTCGTCGGCGGTGCAACGAAAGGCGTAGCACTCGTCGGCGGTGTCGCCGCCGGTGGATACCTCGCTGGCTCCGGCGTCGCGACGACCGCCGCCCGGTGGGGACCGAAAGCCGCCGCAGGCCATGCCGTCGCGCAAAAAGCAGGCCATGCCGTCGCGCAAAAAGCGGCTGCCCGCGGTGGCCACGGAGCCGACGAGGGCGGCACGCCGTCGTACCGTCGAACGGAAAATGACCCAGGTGGAGCGACCGCGGAATCGGCGAGTGACGACCGCGGGATGGACTTTGATCGAGGAATCCACTAACAATGTCAGCAGATCAAGACGCAGCAGCACGGCGCATCATGGATCAGTTCGGCGAGGAGAGTCGCATCCCGTATCTCAATATCGAGGAAGGAGACGTCGGCATGCTCATCGCCTTCCCCATTATTGGCCTGTTTATCGCCGGCCTCACCGGGATCGAATCGCTTGCCCTCCCGTTCGTCGCTGGCGGGCTTGGCTTTGGCGTCGCCGTCATTTACGTTTCACCAACCCACCTGAACGCCTGGACGTGGACCAAAGACGTCTATCGGTACCTCAAGCGACCCCAGATCACGTTCAGTGCGCCCGCCGACGCCGATGCGAGTACTAACGAGGCAGAGCGCAACGAGGGCGGCCTCGCGAACTACACGCCGTTCAAGCCGGACGAGCGGACACAGGATCTCACGAACATCAAGCGGGCGTGGCCGGGCGCTGGTGCCATCCAGCGTGAAGACGGCGCGATGGAGGCGTTCATCGAGATTGATCCAGCGAACATGGATTTCGCAATGTCCGACGACTGGGCGCAGCTCCAAGACGCCGGCGAAGAATTCGCGAACAAAGAGCTGGACTCGAAGCTCAAACTCCACGCCACCACCCGTTCCTTCCCGGTCGAGCAGATCACCGAGACCATTGAGGAGCGCCTCACTGACGAAGACGTCACGGAGAATCCGATCTTCAAAGAACTCCTCGAGGAGTACCGGGAGACACGGCCGAAGGAGATGCGGGAGCGTGGCATCCAGCAGGTTCGGTACTACATCGGCGTTGAAGTCAGCCCGATAGAAGTGTACGACCGCTTCCGCGACGAGGGCACTCCCGCCGAGAAGCTGACCCAGTTCCCCGTGATCGGTTCCTGTTCAACCCGTTCGTCACCCGTCGCGAGGACCTCACCGACGTCGAACGTCGTGCGCAGATGTTCGAGAAGCTCGACAGTCGCGTCAACGACGTGCGATCCGAGTTCATCCAGCAGGCGTCGGGGTGGTCCGCACGTCGACTCAGCACGGTCGAGCTGTTCGTCCTGAATATGGACTTCTGGAACGGGCGTGAACATGACTTCGACGAGGCGGAACGTGTCGTTCGCGACCACTCGATCATCGGCCACTCGCGCCGGGAGGATCCACACGATGCATAACGTGATCCTCCAGACCGGTGGTGGTGCGCTTGGCTCCGTCGCCGGGTGCTCCAGAATCTGACGCCAGCAGAGAGTGCAGTACTTGCTCTTGTGGTGGGTCTCGGCCTTGGCGTCGGCAGTAAGTACCTCTGGGACCGCTTCACTGCGGATGATGAACCAGACGTGGACTTCACCGATGTCCTCGATGACGAGACACTCGAAGAAGGCGAGGCCGAACGCCAGCTCCTCGACGATATCTCCGAGTCGCACAGGACCGTCACCGCGCCCGGAGCTGTCGAGTGGGAAACGCGAGCCGCACGGGTCGGCAAACAGTGGACGACGACGCTGTACATCGCTAATTATGCCGACTATCCCAACGACGGATATCTGAGTGACCTCTTCGAGATGACCGACGTCCAGTTCGATCTGACGGCCCACATCACGCCGAAAAATCAGGAGCGGGCCCGGAACGAACTGCAAGACATCGCTGACGACCTCCAGGTCGATGCTGACCTCGAACAGAGTATCCGGAGTGCCTACCTGCAGGAACGCGCCAACGAAGCCGCAGCGACGTACAAGGCCGTCGAGAACGGCGCGAACGTCTTCGACCAGGGGATGTTCATCACGGTTCGAGCCGACGAGAAAGACGAGCTCAGAGATGCCGTCCAGACGGTCAAGAGCGCGCTCCGCGACGACCCGGCGAACCTCACGCCGAAGACGGCTATCTGTCGCCAGGATCTCGCCCTCCAGTCCGCCGCGCCCATCGGCGACAACGAGTTCGGGCGGACGTCGATCGCGCTCGGCGGCGCCGTCGGGGCGTTACTCTCCTCCCCGCACAACGCGACGATTCTCGAGGAGGGCGGAGTCGAGTTCGGGATTCACAAAGACAATCAAAGCCCCGTGGTCATCGACCCGTTCGCCCGGGACAACGGGTACGCGATGTTCACCGTGGGCGATACCGGCTCGGGGAAGTCGTTCAGTTCAAAGCAGAACTTCATCCGCTCCATCGAGCAGAGCAAGGACCGTATCGGCATCATCCTCGAGCCGTTGAACAACTGGGCGGGGGTCTCAGAGGCGCTCGACGCCAAGCGAATCACCGTCGGCGGGACGCTCGGGCTGAACCCCCTAGAGATTCGGGAGACACCCGAACACGTCCAGCGGGCGATGGGCGAGGACGCGAGCCCGTTCAACGAGAAGCTCGACGATGCGATGAGTTTCCTCACGAACTTCTTTGCGCTCCGCGGCATCTCATTGGGAGACCGGCGGACGACGCTCGAACTCGCCCTCAAACGTGCCTACAAGCGCAACGGGATTACCGACGACATTTCAACGCACGACAATCCGAGTCCGACCATCCGTGATATGATGGACGTGTTCGAGGATATGGTCGACGACCCCGAGGAGTTCGTCGTCCGGTCCGACGAAGAGGCAGGAAGATCAAGGAGGATGCGACGTGGCTCCTCGACCAGCTCCGCCCCTTCGAGGACGACGGTCGCCACGCCAACCTCGGCCAGGAATCCGACTTCGACATCCGGGACGAGAAGGTCATCTATCTCGACCTCGCCCAGCAGGAGGGGAGCGTCGACAGCAGTACGGCGCTGACCATGCAGCTGCTCATCTCGCTGGTCTACGAGCGAGCGAAGGTCTCGGAGAAGGAGGTCGTGTTCTACATCGACGAGGCCCGCTACATCATGCAGGACGCCGCGAGCCTAGCGTTCCTCGAGACGGTGTTCCGCCACCACCGGCACCACGACCTCTCGATCCGGCTGGTCACGCAGACCGTCGACGAGTTCTTCGAGCACGCCGAATCCGAGGCGATTCTGGACCAGTGTGCCGTCAAGCAGTTCCACCGCCTCGATGGGATGGACAAGGAGTGGGCCGACGAGTTCGGGTTGAACTACGCACAGATGCGGTTCGTCCAGGACGCCGTTCCTGGTAACGAGGACGCCGGCTTCTCCGAGGCCCTAGTGGGCGTCGACGGCGAGTGGCGTGGGATCCAGGTCATAGCGATGCCCAAGGAGAAGCAGGTCATCGACTTCGAGCCAACCGAGCAACGGCGAGACTCACTCCCCGGGACTGGTGAGAATGCTGTGGACGCGGAGGTGCAGGCGTTCCAAGACGATATTGAACGCCGAGCAACTGACAACGGCCAACACCCACCTGAGCGGACGCCAACAGAGACTGATGGCGGTGAAACAGGAGGTGACGACGATGCGTGAGTACCTTCGCGTGACGCCAACCTCCGAACGGCTCAATCCGGAGCGTCTGCCGCAGGCACTGGAGAGCCTCCACAAACTGACCTCCACGGACTCGACAGGGCTAGCTGACAAACTCAATCCACTACATAGCGACACACCGCTACGCTTCGAATTCCTCGCGCTGAGCGAGGGGAAAGATGACCCCGTCGAATTCTACTACGGTGCCGACGACCATCTGGATACCCTTGAGAAACGCCTTCGGTCGATCTATCCCGAGACGTTCGACATCGAGCGTGCCGAAGTCGACGTCGCATCCCGACTCGTACAGCCTGTCGAATTCGACCGCGAGACATTCGTCGAGCACTATGAGTCAGGCGAGCTCACGTACGAGTTCGGCCCTGACGAGCAATACGAACGTGGCACTGACGACAACGAACAATCGGGGCCAGGGGACGCCGAATCAGTCGCGGATGGAGGAACGATCGGTGACCAGTCTGCCGACCACATCATCGAGATCGGCGATACTGCCCTCGAACTCGCCCCACCAGATGCGATTCCCGAGGACGAGCCACTCACCACGCTTGCCAAACCAACGGTAACATCGGAGGGGACGATACTCGCGCGGCCAGCGACCGAATCCGTCTCCCCACTCGGCGTGCGGTGGCAAGGGTCGGCAACTCGGAAGCAAGACTGGATGACCTCACTCTCGCCATTTACTGCAGACGACGAAGCGGAACTCCCAGCCGTCGATCAGCCAGGAGGTGCGCTCGCGTCGCTCGTCGACCACCTAATGGAGGCGACAGCACCAGTAGCGTTCCAAGTCGTCTTCCAACGACGCGAGAGCTGGCAGTCCGATGCCGACCTTCGCAAGGAGGACGTCATCGACGGACGGGACACACTCGCCCAGGAGATCATTGGCTCTCTCTTCGAACTCGACGATCAGTCGGAGAGCCGGGACAGAAACCAGCTGAGCGACGCGGTTGCAAAACGTGTCGCAGCTATCGAGGCGACAAATCCGAAGCGGTCGTTCACCGCGAACATCCGAGCGATCGGGATTCCATCCGGTAGTAACGGTCGCGATGACCTCGATGAGCGGATGCAATCACTTGTCCCGGTGTTCGACCCGCTTGACGGACCCTACTACCAGGTTACGGCTGAACGATTGCGCGACAGCGGCTTCCGGGCAGCCACGAAAGACCGGAACGCACGAGCGGCGCTGCAGCGGCTCTTGGATCGTGAGATCACGACCGGCCGTGGGACGACCCGACCGGAGTTCGTCCTGAGTGGTCGAGAACTCGCGCACTTCGTATTCGTCCCCTCCTCGGAACAGCTGACTGTCGAGGGGACACGGGGGACGCGTGCGGAACAGCAGAGTCGGAATCCGTTGCCCCGTCCGCACCAGGACCTCATGAGTGAGTTCCGAGACGGGATGGCAATCGGGTATGCCCTCGACGACACTGGCGAGGCCGAAGACGTGCCGACACACATTCCACCCGGGCTGCTGCCCACTCATTATGGCCGGTTCGGAACAACCGGCTCTGGGAAGTCGAAAGCCCTCATCAACGATATGCTGTCGCTGTACGACAACACGGAGGGGCCGACGATCCTCATCATCCCGAAGAACGACGATATGGCCCAGAATTACGATCCTCATCATCCCGAAGAACGACGATATGGCCCAGAATTACATGCGGGCTCACGCGCGTCAGTTCGGAATGACCGACCTCGAAGAGAACGTCGTCCATTTCCCGATCCCGGACGTCCTCCCCGGGTTCTCGTTTTTTGACCTCGAACCGTCGATGGAGAGCGGACGGCGCCGCGAAGACGCCGTCCAACGGAAGGCCGACCACTACGAAGAGATTTTGAAGCTCGTGATGGGAACCGACCGCTACGAGCGGGCGACTGTCGCCCCGACTCTCATCAAGACACTCATCAAGGCACTGTTCGACGAGGAATACGGCCGTGAGAACGGGCTGTATCGAGCGTCGACGGACTATTTCGCCCACCGACAGCTCGAACACGTCGTCGACCAGCTCTGGGAGGCCGGGCCACCGAACGAAAACATCGGCGACGCCCCGCGGTCGAGCGACGAGGAAGTCACGCGAACGATTCGACGGCAGCTCCAGTTAGATTCGAACACCTTCGCGAACGTGATGGGCGGTGTCGGAAACCGCCTTGCGTACATTTCACAGGATACGCATCTGCGGCAGATCTTCAATAACACCGAGAACCAGTTCGACTTTCGGGATGTCCTCGACGAGGATACGGTCATCCTCTTCGACCTCGGCGACCTCCGCGACGACGCCGCCCGGATTATGACCGGTGTGATCCTGACCAATCTCGATGCAGCCCTCAAGGACCGCAAACAGGCGCTCTCCCAGCACTCGGACGACTACGTCGTGAACCTGCTCGTCGACGAGGCAGCGTCGGTCGTGGTCTCCGACATCATGAACGATCTGCTCGAGAAAGGGCGAGAATTCCGGCTCTCTGTCGGCCTGTCGATGCAGTTCCCCGAACAGATGGAGGCCGAAGGCGGGCGGAAAATCTACCTGAACGCTCTGAACAACATCGGCAGTTCACTTGTCGGGAAAATCAACGTCGACCGGGAACTGGCGCGAGCGATGGCCCACGAAGAGATGGACCCCGCGGATTTCGCCAATCGGATTCGTTCGTTGCCGCGCGGTGAGTGGATCGCCAGCCTGCCAAGCCCGACGTTCGGTGAAACGGGACCGTATCCGTTCAGTCTCGAACCACTTCCGATTCCACCGGGGCACCCCGAGAGCGAATCCCCGCTCACAGCGCGTGAAGAGGAGCAGTTCACTGAGACGCTCTCCGCGATGCACGAGAACATTAGCGACGAACACGGCGTGCCGGCTGCACCAGCCGCTTCAACAACGAGACCACCGACCGACGGACACAAGGTGCTCGATATCGGGAGCGATGACCTGGACGTCGCGATTGCGAAGGTGGTCCGGAGTCTGCAACTTCGAGAGGGATGCCGCGAGGAGAACGGCTGGATAGCCGTTGAAGCAGTTGACGACGAACTCAGACGGCTCTTCGACGACGTCGACGCCGATCCGCCATCGTATGATGCACTCGCGGACATTCGCGAACGATCTCGATACCTCGATACGACCGTCGATATCGACGCCGATGAGCTTCGCATCCGGCTCACTGACGCCGGCGAAGAGGTCGCGATACCCGATACTGGTGGCGTGCAGGCCGCCGGTGGCAGTGCTCACGACGCAGCACTCCGCCAGATCGAAGAAGAGCTCACCGCACTCGGCTTCACTGTCTCGATTCTCGCACAGGATGGTAGCGAGAAACCTGACGCGAGGGCGAGCCACCCCGACGTTGCCGACCGATTCGCCATCGAAGTCGAAACGACGACACCCGAGAATCCCGCAAAGGTACTCACGAACCTCCGGAAAGCCCAAGAGGCAGGGGATATCCCACTGTTTGTCGTTCGCCCAGGAACCGACGAAACGGAGTGGGCCGAGCGTGTCGACGGCATTCTCACGCCACCCGTTCGCACCCTCCAGAATGGTGAGACGCGGTTCTACACGACTGACTCGAATCTCACGTTCAACGGCGGAGCGACCGAAGAAGGTGGGGTGACGGCCGTGCGACCGGTGACCGACGATGAGAACGGGACTCAGAACATCTGGCGGCGTGATGGCGACGAGATCGTCCTTCGTGATGCCAGCGGAACGGAGCACATCCGCCTCCCGTCGCTTGAAAAACTCTCGAAAGATCGTGTTCCGGCCATCTACAGCTACGACCACGCTGCCGAGGAGTACGTCGTATACGAGCACGGTGAGCAACACATCTACGAGACGAAATCGGCGTTCGAGGACGACTGGGTGCGTGTCAAGAAGCCATTCGTCCCGGAAGACGAGTTCCCTGCCCCGGAGTATAGCCGCGACAGCTACGGAATCGTGATTCTTGCTGATGAAGGGCCATCGGTCGTCTACACAAACGAGACAACGAAGCCCCTCTCAACCCTCCTCAATCACTCAACCGTCCAGAATGAAGCTGAAGGAGACTCCGAAAACGACGACGGAAATAGTGACCAAGCGGAGGATTCCTCAGATCGAAACCCCCAGACTGGCGGGAGTGAGCCCGGCCTCGAGGCGGACGATTTCGAATCGTTCGTCGATGCATACGTTACCGAAGACGAGGACGCGGAACTCCCAAAGGATGATCTCTATAATGCGTATCGGATCTGGGCAATCAGACACGACAAAGACGTTCAGTCAAAAGCGTGGTTCTCCCGTTCTCTCGGGGATTTCGTGACCTATGACACGAGTCGGATTCGTCAAAACGGGAGCCGCGTGAACTGCTATACAGGTATTTCGCTCACGCCAGCAGGAAAGCAGTTGATCGAATGAGGAAAAATCTATGAGGCAGTTAAATTCGAGACAGCTCAATACAAAACCGACCGAAGGCGTGGCCGGTCAGGGGAAACAACCAGCAACAGTCCGAGAAAATGTGAACCAAAGTCCGATTCCCGGTTATCGACCGAGGAAATCGCAAGACAGAACCGCCGGTCAGGGCATCTGGGAAGGCCAACAGTATCTACCCCCAGATGACCATACGAAATCGCAGTACGGCGCCGCTGGTCAGGGGAAACTGAAGAGGAATACTCTCAACCGTATCAGCGGTCAGGGGGAAAACCACCAGACGGCGAAGCTGGTCAGGGGAATCGCTGAGCGAAAACCAACTAGGATAGAACGGGGGGTCCCCGTTGGGACCAAGGGATTGGATCGAGGGACGGAACTGAGTGAGTTCTGTGCTGGCTCAGATCCAGTGAGAGCCATGCGAGGTACTACTGGAGATGAGTGACTCGATCGTCGACGAGCCGGAGGGAATTCCGGAGACATTGCGCGAACGCGAGCAGTGGGTGTGCTGGCGCGAAGAGGAGCGAGACGGCAAGCCAACGAAGATTCCGGTGACACCAGGTGGTGGGGGATTCGCGTCATCGACAGAAGCAGAGACCTGGGCGAGTTTCGAGGCCGCACTCGAGTACACTGAGACGGCACACGCCGATGGCATCGGGTTCGTGTTTACCGACGACGATCCCATCGTCGGCGTCGATCTGGACGACTGCCGTGATCCTGAAACCGGCGACGTCGACGACGCGGCGTTGGACATCATCGCACGACTCGACTCCTATACGGAGGTATCTCCGTCCGGCACCGGCTATCACGTGCTCATCACCGGCGAACTCCCCGACGGGCGGAACCGGCGCGGGAGCGTCGAACTGTACGACACGGCACGCTTTTTCACCGTCACTGGCGACCACGTCGGCCGGACACCCACTCGCGTTGCACGCCGGCAGGACGCGCTCACAGCGATTCACCGTGAGTACGTTCAGGACACCGAGCGTGACACGGCCCCCGAGTCCAAGCAGTATGAGGGCGCTGACGACGAGTCACCGACGACCGGTGCAGCCGCCGTTGACGTCGACCTCGAAGACGGGGACCTCCTCGAGAAAGCGCGAAACGCATCGAACGGCGAGAAGTTCGAGCGGCTCTGGAAGGGGAATACGGTCGGCTACGACAGCCACTCCGAGGCCGACATGGCGCTGTGTTGTCTGCTGGCATTTTGGACCGGCGGCGACCGGACGCAGATGGAGCAGCTGTTCCGGCAGTCAGGATTGCTTCGGGAGAAGTGGGACGAGGTCCACTACGCTGATGGGTCGACGTACGGCGAGAAGACCATCGAGCGAGCGATTGCAACCACGTCGGAGTTCTACGACCCGGACGCCGGCGACGACGCTGCAGATCCCCACGGCACACCTGACGGTGTCACAACTGGCGATATGCCTGACGAGGCAGACCGAAGTCGTGCGTATCTAACGGAGAAAAACCGACTGTTGCGCGAGCGCGTCGACGAGCTCGAAGCAACACTCGAACAGAAGACTGAGCGGATCGAGACCCTCGAAACAGAGATTGAGCGGCTCACCGACGAACTCGCAGCCCGTGACGAGGAAGCTGAGCAGTCCCACGAGGAAGACTCCAGTACTGTGAGCGAGACCGGTGATGACTCAGAGCCATCCTCCATGTTGAGCCGATTCTTCAGTGGTCGGTCCGAGTAGTGGCGCCGCTTCACCGCCATCCGAAAAGCCCTCCCTCGAGCGTTCAGGTTCCGCGAGCCAAGAAGATTAACCAACAGGCTCGCTATATCGCGCTATTTGTTGGTTAACTGCGCTCAATCCCGCCGCAAACCGGGGACTACCGGAGGATCTGGTAGTTCAGGAAACTATTCCTCGAAGTAAGAACTATATCCTTCGATCTGCAATCGCAAGTATGTCCGAGACAGACGCCGCCGATGGGCCGCCTCCCTTCGAAGATGCGTTCGCTAGCGACGACGTCGAACAACGCATCTACGGCACCATCCTACAAACCCGCGAGCCGACGACCGCGAGCGCGATCGCCGACAGCGCCGACTGTGATCCCAAAACTGCCCGGAAGTATCTGGGGTGGTTCGATGACCTCGGCATCGTCACCCGCCACGACGGCCATCCAGCCACCTACGAACGCAACAACGCGTACTTCGAGTGGCGACGAATCAACCAGCTCGCAGCCGACCATTCCGTCGAGGACCTGCAGGAACGCGTTCGTGAGCTGACGACGCGCATCACCGAGTATGAAGAGGCGTACGACGCCGCGTCACCGGCCGCCGTTGACGCCGTCGACGCCGCGGAGGGCAGCGACGAGCGAACCATCGACGACGTGTACAGCGACCTCGCCGATTGGGCGACCGCCCGCGAGGAGCGTGAGCGCTACGAACGCGCCCGCCAGCAACGCACGGGTGGCGAGCGCGAACAGGCGTCCGGGTAGCCCGCTCGATGGTGCCACCGACAGGCGATGGCGGGAGCCCCGCTCCCATCGATCGTCCCATCCTCAAGTTCCTCCAGACGCGGCTCCAAGCGACGAGGCAGATCTCCCGGGCGACCGTCACTGACGCCAGCGGCCATCTGGAACTCCACGCCGTCTTTGCCCCGTCGTACTACCCGACAGCCGTCGACGAGGCGCAGTTGACGGTCCGTTGGTACACGAACGACGACTTCAAACTCCACTATCGAGAGCAGTACGCGGACCACGCCTGGGAGTGTCGGTGGGACCGGCACCCGAATCCGCACAATACACGGGACCATTTCCACCCCCCACCCACCGCCCCGACGCCCGGTGACGATGACTCCTGGCCGACCGACTATCGTGATGTCCTGCAATTGGTCCTCGACGAGATCGAGGACCGGATTGCAGCACTGTGGGACAGGTAGACGACTCCCCCGCAGTGGCGTTTATCGCGCCGACCAAGGGTGACGGCGCTCAGCGCGATGGGCACCACCACGAGAGCCGTCGTGGTGTCCAGCCTGGCGTCAACTGAGCGCGGTCACAGGTGAACCCATGTCTTCGTTCAGTAACTCCGAGACAGCGAGTGCATCGCCGTCAGAAAACCACACGAGTCCACCCCGAGAGACCGAGGACACAGATTCGCAGCCGTCGTGGCCGGACGATACGAGCAGCGAGGATGGAACGCCAACGCTCAAGATGAACCAGTGTCCGGAGTGCGGAGCCCGTCGCTTCGTCTCAAAACTCCTCGTGTACGAGGTCACGGGCTACGACGAGGGAGGCGAACAAGATTTCCGCCGCCAGCACGTCCGGGCAGAGTTCGAATACACCTGCAGCGAGTGCCAGACGACACTCCGGACGCTTCCCGCAGAGCGCCGCGACTACTACGATGAAGTCGCGGTCCTCGAAACAGAACGGCGGGCAGCCCTCCGTGATCAACTCCGCCAGCTGGGGCGGCGGTGCTGGCGGCGTCTCGCAGCGCGGACGACGTGGCTGGCACTCGGACTCGTGACACTCGTGACCGGGCTCGTGATCTGGCTCTAACAGACCGAGGAAAGAACGTATCCCCGGTCCCCTCCGTGCCACAACGGAGCCACATCAATCCGCCATCGAGTCGAGTTTCTGAACGATCTTCGCGTAGACGTCGGGGGCACAATACCAGCCCTCGTCGATCATCGCATCAATCACGGATCGAGCCTCGTCGACACTGATCGTGCCCTCACTGGCGAGTTTCAGCACGAGAAATGCCGTCCCTCGGGTTGTGATTCCCTCGGCCGCTGCGACGTCACGGCCGTACGTCTCATCCATCACGGCCACGCCATCGTGGACGTCGGCGCAGGCGAGGACAGCGACATCGGCGTCGCTGAGGTTGCTGTTCTCCTGGAGGCGGGACAGCAGCGGGGTGCTCTCAACCGACTCGATAGCAAACCTGTCGGCGTCAACGCTGCGCTCGATGCGGCGGGCGTCCGGATACCCCTGTTCGAGATCAGTTTCGACGACCTCCGCGTAGACGCGCTCGGGGATGACACACGACACATCAAGCTGCTGGACGAGCGCGAGACGGTCGACTTTTGCGAGGTAGATAAGCGGCGTGGCGTCGAAGACCCACATTCACAGCGCCTCGAGATCCGCGTCGAGATGGTCGTCCGCCACCCACGTGATATCGCGTTCTTTGGCGAGCTGCGCAAAGTCCCAGACGGACATCCCTGCCAGCTCAGCCGCCTTGCTAAACGTGATACTGCCTGCCGCAAGCTGGTCGAGAGCCCGTTCGCGACGCCACTCCGCAAGCCCCTCGGAGAGGAGTTTCCGAACGGCCGTGCTCCGGTCAAGCTTCTCGTCTTCGAGATACGCCTCGAGTTCGGCCTCCAACTCGTCGGGCACGCGTGTCGAGATCGTTCCCATACTGTTTACTTCGTGTGCAATGTATACAAGCGCTTCGGTGCCTCCGGGGAGTGGCTCGGCTGTGGTGACGTCCAGATATCGGTCACTGATATGTGGTGACGTCCAGATATCGGTCACTGATATGGATCGAGATACGAGAGGTATTAACCAACAGATGCGATGGAGGCCAGTATTGGTCTTTCCGCTTGTAATGCACTAGTCGGCTGTTCATGATGACCTCTACTATCGAATGTTCATGATGACCTCTACTATCGAACGTTGACCAGGCTGAGAATGCCTGTCGCATTGTATCTCGGAAAGACCAATAGTTGTTGGTTAAGCATAGAGTTGAGTCGATCAGCCGCCTGTCGGTCTCTCCAGCCGTTCAGTTTGTCTGCGCCGGATGGCGTGAGGCGCGCTCGAAGCGCGTCCAGAGCGTGAACTTCCATGACTGGACCTGATATCCTCGACGACACGACAAACGACTACGACCGGCTCGAAACCGAACTCGTTGCACAGGACCGGGATGGGGCCCGGGTCGCGACGGCGGACATCGGCGAGCGGAGTGCCCGCCGTCTCGTTGGCGAACTCGTCGAGGACGATGTGGTGACACCGGTCCCAGACCAGCGCGTCCTTGTTCACGAGCCGAGTGACGCAACATTCGACTCGATCACCCAGCTCGCCGTCTTCCATCGTGCTGGCAGGCCGCCACCGACGCCGACACGGAGGACGACTGATGCAACAGACGCTTTCTGGGTGTGCGTTCTGCGATTCGCCGCCCGGCTCCGAGATGGGCGAGGCACATACGTGGGGGGGAGACGAACCGGTGACGCACCCGATCTGTGTCGACTGTGCCATCCAGACACGGCAGGATCCCGACGAGCGCGATCACCACGCCTGCGACGGCTGTGGGATCGTCGTCGACGCCATCGCGGCGCTCACGCGGTTCCGCGTGGAACTCGGCCATCTCGAGGGACCGGTGCAATTTTGCGAGCGATGTAGTCCGGGCGGGCCAGCGACGTACTGGACGCGCGATCTCGAGGCGCATCTCGTCGCGACGCCGGCAGAGTGACCTCTACCGCCGACAGTGAGACTGTGCAGGAACTGGTCGCGACGAAGACGCTATTATTCGGTTTCGGCCGTTTTGTCCACGCGCGTTATGTGAAGATCCCAGTCTGGGATATCGGGATCGGCGTGATTTAGCGGGTATCCGCCGTTATCTACTCGAACTCCATTTTCATAGGCATTCAGAACGAGCGTATCAAGCGCGTCGCGTAGCTCTTCCTTCGTAGCCGGTTCTGAATCGCTTGCCATAGCGGCTGATGAACTGACAGTTCCTTAATCGCCTCCTTTTGAAATCAAAGGTAACTATTTGGGCGCATACATCATGTGAGGCGTTCTATGACACCCTACTCAGCTACTGTTACTCGCTGTCTAGGTCACGAGCGTCAAGGTCGCCAGCGAGATACTGCTCTCCCGTTCGCGTGATATCGTAGACGCCGTTGCCAAGGTGGACGAGGAGGCCATATTTGACGAGCGTCTTGCAGCGGGCGTTGATGTGTTGCCGGGAGAAGCGCACGCGATCGCTGTCCGCCATTTCCTTCGGGGTGTCAGGGCCGTCTTCAGACAGATGCTCCAGAATTCGGTCATCTGCGCGAGACATCCAGTCGGCGTCAAAGCGCATAATCGCTTCTGGTTGCGCCGACGCTATCCCAAACGCGCTAAGTCAAATGTGGAAGCGATACGCTTCTGTGGTTGACTCCAAACGTTTTAAACAGCTGCCACACTATGCCCTACTCGTACAGATGGATTCTCCACCAGTAGACAGTCCGGCCACATCAAGTGACCTGCTGGTTGATATTGTTGAGACACTAGAGGCGAGTGGGCTCGAGAATGACACCTATCAGCTCCACGATTACGTCGATGTCGACGCCCTGGACCAGCTTGTGAACACGTCACAGGCGGACGTAGAAGTTCAGTTCACGGTCGAGGACGTCCAACTCGCAGTGACGCCGGACAACGTCGACGTCCTGATAGACGAAAGGGAAGAATCAGAGCCACAGTAGCCCGATGCCTGCCGAGTGGTGCATCCGGCCACCGTCCGCGTACTTCCATCAGGTGCGCGGTGGACGGATACACCGGCACTTGGCGTCCACGGCGATTAAGTGGTTAACAGGTCGTAACATATTGTAATGAACCGGGCGAATCGCGTGGCCAGTCAATGGTCGGTCACTTTTCTAGGGGGTGTCCTTCTTTGGCTTGCGCTTGGCCGCGCGATTACTGATACCGACGAGCTTCTCGTCGATTTTATCGAAGTATCCCTCCCGGTTGCGGTCGGGCTTGGACTAATCGTGGGTGGAATCTGGCTGGCACAAACGCACCCAGTCGACCGGATCACCCAGCTGACAAAATGGCTCCTTGGCGGAGCACTCGTCGGCGTAGCCGTCACCCTCTGGGTGCTGTTCATCATCTCGCTCGAACAGGTGCCAGCCGGCGAACCGATTGTCCTCGTTCTCAATGACGTTGGGCTCTTCATGGCTGCTGGAATCCTGCTCGGCTACTATGCGACCGGCCTGGAAGCACGTGAACAGCAGCTCGAACTGTCTGAACAGCGGTTTCGCGCCCTGACCGAGAATTCGTCATTCGCAGTCATTACCATCGACGAGTCGAGCACGATTCGATACGCAAACGACGCCGTCGAGGATCTCTTTGGATACTCGCCAGGGTTACTCACCGGGGAGCCACTGACGACGCTGATGCCCGACCGATTGCAGGAACCACATCGCGACGCGATGGCGCAGTATCTATCAGCGGGCGAGCGTTCGCCCGATTGGGCCGGGCGCGAATTGGTCGGCCAGCGAGCGAACGGAGCGGAGTTCCCCGTGGAAGTTAGCTTCGGGGAGTATGCCGTTGCGGACGAGCATCTGTTTACGGGTGTCATTCAGGATGTCTCCGACCGGAAAGCAGCCGAACACCGGCTCCACCAGCACACGACGAAGGTGACCCAGCTCCACGAGATCGCCACTGACATCACCGCGGCTGATTCGAGAGCGGCGATCCACCAACGGGCCGCTGACGGCGCTGTCGAGTTGTTCGGGGCAGATGTCGCCCGGGTTGCCGTCGTAGAAGGTGACCGGCTTGTTCCAGCCGCCAGCTCTAGTTCTGAAGATATCGGCGATAGGGAGCCGATGCCGCTCTCGTTCGGGTACGCCGGCCAGAGCTATCAAACCGACACGGTCCTTCGAGTCGACGATCTCGCTGACACGCGGTCAACAGCTAGGTCACCGATCCGCGATGGTGGGGGAGAATCCGAGCCCCAGCCGCGTGAGGATCCTCGAGCGTTGCTGAGTATCCCGCTCGAAGGCTACGGAGTTCTACAGGTGCTCGCGTCGGAGCCGGGTGCGTTCACCGAACGCGACGAGGACGTCGCAGAGATGCTGGCAACCCACGTTGTGACGGCCCTCGACCGGGTGTCCGCAGAGGCGACGATTCGCCGGGAGCGTGACCGTCTCGAGGAGTTCGCCAGTCTGCTGTCTCACGACCTCCGAAACCCCCTGAACGTCGCACAGGTCGTCTGGAACTCATCCAGATGACTGGCGAGATAGACCACGTCGACGCCATCGACCGGGCGCTGAATCGGATGGAACGGCTCATCGAAGATATGTTGACACTCGCTCGCGAAGGCGATGCCGTCGGAGAAACGGAACCGGTAGCACTGCGTGCGGTCGCTAATCAAGCCTGGACCAACGTCGCAACCGAATCCGCTTCGCTCGAGATCGAGTCGAGCGTCCAGATCGACGCGGATCGTAGTCGACTCATCCAGGTGTTCGAGAACCTGTACCGGAACGCGATCGAACACGGCGGCGACGGGGTCACGATTCGTGTCGGCGCCCTCGACGGCGGGTTCTATATCGAAGATACCGGCCCCGGTATTCCGGCGGATGAACGAAACGATGTCTTCGAAAGTGGGTATACGACCAACCAGGACGGCACTGGGTTCGGGCTCGCAATCGTCAAACGGATCGTCGAAGCCCACGGGTGGGAGATCAAGGTCACCAAGGGTACAGACGGTGGGGCCCGATTCGAGGTTTCAGGTACCTAATCCGGTTCAATTTTGAGTGCGTGAGGAGATGGATACGAAAGCCCTCGGCCGCTCGACGTCCCGCGACCGCAGCTGCGCGCCTCGTGCCTGCAGTGTGTTTATGAGAATCTGCTAAGCTCCATTGGCGCGAACGGACGCTGGGGCTGAACAGAGGCCGTCCGTAAGCATGTGTCTGAGAACACGGTGCGGTGACTGGCCCGCCTGCATGAATAGGAACGACTGCGCCGAGAGCGCGAATAGGTGCCTATCACGCTCGCGCCACCCGACACAGCCCTTGGTGAAAGCATGACATCAGAGACGCCAGACATCAGAGACGCCATACATCGGCATGGACACCCATGACGCCACTCCCAGGTGGCCGTCATGGGGTCCGACGGAACGATTCTCGAAGAGCGACGCGTTACCGACGCCGATCTCTCCGAATTCGCTCGCGAGTTCGCCGGCTCGCCGGTCGCCATCGAGGCGACCGGCTTCTACCGGCATATCTACGAGACGCTCGACGAGTACATGGACGTAACGCTTGTCAACCCGAAGAAGACGCGCGTTATCGCCGAAGCAAGTGTCAAAACCGACAAGATCGACGCGCAGATGCTGGCGCATCTGCTCCGGGCGAACCTCGTTGCTGAAAGCTACGTCCCACCGCGGGACATCCGCGAACAGCGTGACCTCGTCCGCACGCGCAAGACGCTCGTCGAGGACCGGACGCGGGTGAAATCCCGCGTCCGGGCCGTTCTCAAACGCACTGGGAACCAATATCGGAGTGAGTTATTCGGGCCGACCGGTCGAGAGTTCCTGGCGGAACTCTCGTTGGCCGACACGGACCGCGTGATCGTCGAAACGTACCTCGACGTGGTCGACACCTACGACGAGCAGATCGCCGTCCTTGACCGCGAGATCGAAGCGGTTGCGCGGGAGAGTGCGGAGGCGAAGCTGTTGAAGACGATTCCTGGTGTGGGGGCCTTTTCGGCGGTGTTGCTCACCGCCGAAATCGGCGACGTTACGCGGTTTTCGAGCCACGAGAAACTCGTAAGCTACGCCGGTCTCAATCCGACGGTTCGCCAGTCAAGCGACCGCGAAACGCGTGGCGGGATTAGCAAGGAAGGCTCGGCGGCGATGCGCTGGGTGCTTACTCAGTGTGTGAACACCGCGGTAAATTGCGGAAACGAGTACCTCGCCGAGTTTTACGAGCGACTCAAACAGCGGAAGAACCACCAGATAGCGGTTGTTGCGACAGCACGGAAACTGCTGGTGTCGATCTACTATATGCTCACACGTGAGGAGACATACGCCCCACCGGTGAGCTGAGTCGCGTCGGCCTGACGCGACTCAGCGGCCGGCTGCTCCCACTGGTTAGCGACAGCTCTTCTCACCGACCGCCCCGCACCGCATCACGATGTGACCGCAGTCGGTTGATTCGATACACTGAGACTGGTCCGACCCAAACAGCTATCTTCGCCGACGTGGTTAGTTCGGTCGCAGATTCTCATAGGTGCTTGCGGGGTCGGGGGACGACCGAGACGGCCTCGCCCTTTCTGAGTCCGCCAGGAGTATGGGTGGCCCACCGAGCGACGTGGTCGGCTGGACAGGTGCGTACGTGACGGCCCGCCCCGCTCGCCGCTGCCGCCCTCCGCGTCGCTCGCGACCGACCAT